>NZ_BTPU01000073.1:0-44906 GCF_036985595.1 Vallitalea maricola
GACATAAAAAAGAAAAGTGTGACATGCACACTTTTAAATTAATTTTTTGATTGAACGATTAATTTAATCGCTGTTCTTTCTTCTCCGTTAATATCAATATCAGTGAAAGCTGGAATACAAACTAAATCGATACCCGATGGAGCCACATATCCTCTTGCAATTATTATTGCTTTTATTGCTTGATTTAATGCGCCTGCCCCGATTGCTTGTAATTCAGCACCGCCTTGTTCACGGATAGTATTAGCAAGAGCACCAGCTACCGAATTGGGATTAGATTTTGCAGCAACTTTTAAAACTTCCACTCTAAAAGACCCCCTTTTTATAGTTATAGTTAATAATTCAATAAGAAATTCTTTTTTCCTTTTTTTCAATCAATTTTTATAGACAATATTAATTTTTATTTTTTTCAATTAATATCCAACAGAGAATTTCTACAAAATAATTAACTAAAACACAAAAAAGCGTGATTTCTCACGCTTTTTATTATTTAGCATATTCAACTGCTCTTGTTTCTCTTATAACATTAACTTTAATTTGTCCTGGATATTCCAATTCATCTTCTATTTTCTTAGAAATTTCTCTTGCAAGTAATACCATTTCTTCATCACTTGTTTGATCAGGAACAACCATTATTCTAATTTCTCTACCTGCTTGAATAGCAAAAGATTTGTCAACACCTTTAAATTCATCAGCAATCTCTTCAAGACGTTGAAGTCTCTTAATATATGTTTCTAATGTTTCACGTCGTGCACCTGGTCTTGCAGCAGATATAGCATCAGCTGCTTGTACAATGACAGCAACTAGACTAGTAGGTTCTACATCACCGTGATGTGCTTCAACAGCATTGACAATCACATCTGATTCTTTATATTTCCTACATAAGTCTGCACCTATGGAAACATGTGAACCTTCCATTTCATGGTCAACTGATTTACCAATATCATGTAATAAACCAGCACGTTTAGCTACTCTTACATCTACTCCGATTTCACCGGCAATTAATCCACTTAAATGAGATACTTCAATTGAATGTTTTAAAACACTCTGTCCATAACTTGTTCTAAACTTCATCTTACCTAATAATCTCGTTAATTCATGGTGTAAGCCATGAACACCTGTGTCGAAAGTGGCCATTTCACCTTCTTCACGAATAATATTCTCAACTTCTTTTCTTGCTTTTTCTACCATTTCTTCAATTCTTGCAGGATGGATTCTTCCATCAACAATTAATTTTTCAAGTGCAATTCTTGCAACTTCTCTTCTTATTGGATCAAATCCAGAAAGTATAACTGCTTCAGGCGTATCATCAATAATAAGATCTATTCCTGTTAAAGTCTCCAAAGTTCGAATGTTTCTTCCTTCTCGACCTATTATTCTTCCTTTCATTTCATCACTTGGAAGAGGTACTACTGATACAGTAGTTTCGGCAACATGGTCAACTGCGCATTTTTGTATTACATTTGCCAATATTTCTCTAGATTTTTTGTTAACCTCTTCTTTTGCTTTTACTTCCAATTCTTTAATTAAAATTGCTGTTTCATGTTTGACTTCATTTTCAACAGATTTTAAAAGGTATTCTTTTGCTTGATTGGAGGTGAGGCCAGAAATTTTTTCTAACTCTTTGACATGTTTTTTCTGTAATTCAGATACTTCTGCTTTTATTTTTGCTAATTGTTCTTCTCTAGATGTTAACTGATTCTCTTTTCTTTCAAAGCTATCAGCCTTTTTGTCTAAAGATTCTTCTTTTTGAAGAAGTCGTCGCTCAAGGCGTTGTAATTCATTTCTTCGCTCTTTAACTTCTTTATCTAAATCACTTTTGATTTTATAAGTTTCTTCTTTAACCTCTAAACGGCTTTCCCGTTTAATAGATTCTGCTTCTTTTATAGCATCATCAACAATTTTTCTCGCTTTTTGTTCAGCTGATCCATATTGTGATTCCGCCACTTTCTTTCTATAAGAAACACCAAGCTTAAAAGTTATTACTCCAACTACAACTGCAACGACAAGTATTAACAATACTAGTAATATTATATTTATAGTAACGTCTAACAAATGGTAACACCTCCTCATTATTTATTTTTCATTGTGCATGATGTTATTTTCCATAACATATAAATTTTATAACGTTTTAGATATTATGTCAAGTTTTAATGAAAACTCTTTTAAATAATATACATATTCCATAACGTTTTTTACATATTTATTATGTATTCGTTAACTTTTCATTTTGTATAAATTGATTAATTACTTTACTAATTAAACCATAATTATAACCTTTTCTCATTAAATAACTTATCATTCTTCTTTTGATTTTATTATCTATAGTATCCAGATTTTTATATTTTTTATAAATCAAATTATATGCTGCATCTTCTTCGCAAATTTCTGTATAATCTGCAAATTCACCAACTATATCTTTTGATATGCCTTTTCTTATAAGCTCTATATTGATTTGTTTCAAACTTTTCTTGGTCTTGTTATAACTTATGTATTTTTCAGTATATTTTCTATCATCAATAAAGTTGTACTCTTCTAAGAACTCAATAACTTTATTGGTTATATATTGATTATAGCCTGTCTCTTTTAGTTTTTTTATAATTTCTTTCTTAGGCATATCTCTTCTTTGCAATAGTCTAAAAGCCCTATTTTTAGCCCTAGGATATACATAATCTCTATATATTTTGTGTAATATTTCTTCTGATAACAAATCATTATCTTTTAATTTTAAGAACTTTAGTTCCTTATAGGTAACAAAAAATAAATATTCATCATCTATATATATGTCATAATAATTTTTAAATCTTTTATTCTGAATAATATTTGTAATAATCATAAATATCCTTTCTTAGGATATATTAGTATAATATATCTATCCTTAAAAAGAGGCTGTCTTATAATCTATTTTCATGCCTATCAATAAGTTGTAAGATAGTCACTGTCCTTACACCTACATTGATGTAAAAATGGATTATGAGAAGCCCCTTATCATCTATCATTATAATTCAATCAAATATATTTAATAAAACACAACTAATTACTTCTTAGCTTTTTTTGTGTCAGTTGTTTCTTTTTCTTTTTTAGGCTCGTTATTTTTTTTATCCGCATCTTTTTCTCCATCTACTGGTATCTCAAAATGCTTTCTTACCAAATTCTCTATCTCCGTCAATAATTCAGTATTATCACTTAAATATTGTTTTGCATTTTCTCTACCTTGTCCTAATCTAGTCTCATTATAAGAATACCAAGCACCGCTTTTATTAACAATATTCTCTTGAGTTGCCAAGTCTAATATATCTCCTACTTTTGATATACCTTTTCCGAACATTATATCAAATTCGGCTGTTTTGAATGGTGGCGCTATTTTATTCTTAACTACTTTTACTCTAACTCTATTTCCAATGAAATCAGTACTTTGTTTTAGTGTTTCTATTCTTCTAACATCAAGTCTGACTGATGAATAAAACTTAAGTGCTCTACCTCCAGTTGTAGTTTCTGGATTACCGAACATTACTCCAACTTTTTCACGCAACTGATTAATGAAGATAACAACACATTTTGATTTGTTTATTACTGCTGTCAGTTTTCTTAGTGCTTGAGACATAAGTCTTGCTTGAAGCCCCACATGAGAATCTCCCATTTCTCCTTCAATTTCTGCTCTTGGTACAAGGGCTGCAACAGAGTCCACTATAACAATATCAATTGCACCAGAACGAACCATTGTTTCTGTAATCTCAAGAGCTTGTTCTCCATTATCTGGTTGTGATATATATAAATTATCTACATCTACACCTATCTTTTTTGCATACTCAGGATCTAATGCATGCTCAGCATCCACAAAACCAGCTATTCCGCCTTTTTTTTGTGCTTCTGCTACCATATGTAATGCAACAGTTGTTTTACCACTTGATTCTGGTCCATAAACTTCAATGATTCTTCCTTTTGGTATACCTCCAGCACCAAGTGCTATATCTAAACTAAGTGACCCTGTAGGAATAGTTTCAATGTTCATATTCTCTCTGGATTCACCTAACTTCATTATGGAACCTTTACCATATTGTTTCTCAATATTGGATATCGCTGCCTCTAACGCTCTTTTTTTATCTTCTTTCATATAGTCCCTATTAACTAGGTTCCCCCTTTCAAATTAAAAGCCGAACTTATGTTCGTTTATAATTATAATATATTATTTTAATTACGTCAATACATTTTTACAAATATTTCAATAATCCATATAGTTCTTATAGTTTAAAATTAAGCCTATGTTAATCATAGACTTAATTTAGATATATCACTATTTAATTCTGTTCCATAATATTATAAGGCTCTCTACTACAGCTCTCGTTCTAATCTTTTGTCTATTACCGTAAAAATTGCATTTTTTAACTGTAGTAACACCTTTATAAGATACTCCTATGTAAACAAGTCCTATGGGCTTTTCTTCTGTACCTCCAGTTGGACCTGCAATACCTGTAATAGATATAGAGGCAGATGTATTACATTCATCAATTAGTCCTTCTGCCATTTCTCTTGCGGTTTCTTCACTAACTGCACCATATTCTTCAAGGATATCTTTTTTAACCCCCAGATATTTCATTTTTGCTTCATTAGAGTAAGTAATAAAACCTTCCTTATATACATCAGAAACTCCAGAACAATTAATAATTCTGCCACTTAGCAATCCACCAGTACATGATTCGGCTACAGATAGAGTCAGATTCTTATTCTTCATTATATCAACAATGGTTTCCTCAAGAGTCTTTTCATCAGTAGTATATATATATTCTCCAACATGATCAGCCACTTTTTGTTCCATATCATCAATGAATTTGATAGCTTCGGATTCTTTATTGGTTTTGGCTGTTATCCTAAGATGAACCTCTCCATCTTTTGCATAAGGTGCAATAGTAGGATTTGTTTGGTTATCTATAACATCTTGCAATATGTTTGCAACTGTACTTTCTCCTATACCACATAATTTTAAAGTCCTTGAAAAAATGACACCTTCATTCAACTTCTTCAATTCTTTTTTGACTCCGTTTTCAAACATGGGTATCATTTCACTTGGTGGTCCAGGTAATACAATAATTATATTCTTTTTTGTTTTAACAATAAATCCTGGAGCCGTTCCATTATCATTTTCAAGAACAACAGCCCCTTCTGGTATATATGCCTGTTTTAAATTATTTTCTGTCATACATATATCACGTTGTTTGAAGAAATCAACTATCCTCTTTTTAGATTCTTCATGTTCAATAAGAGGTAACCCTAACACTTGTGCAATAGTTTCTTTAGATAAATCATCAGTTGTAGGCCCCAACCCCCCAGTTGTGATAATGATGCTAGTCCTATTCATAGCATTTTCTATTGTTTCTTGTAATCTATCAACATTATCGCCTACAACTGATTGGTAGTAAACAGAAATTCCCATATCTGCCAATTGTCTTGATAAGTACCTTGCGTTAGTATTCAAAATATCTCCGAGTAGTAATTCTGTTCCAATGGCTATTATTTCAGCAGTCATATGGTATCATCCTTTCAAAATTCCTTTAAGTATTAAATTTATTCCTTAAATATATTAATATTCTTTGTTATATAATCAAGGGCAGATATTACTGTAAACAATAAAGATGCATAGATAAGTATTTGTTCAATAACGACTATACCTTCAAAATTAAAATTGCATAGAATAACTATAATCATAATCATTGTAGTCATGGTTTTTATCTTTCCCCACCATCCTGCTGCAATAACAATACCTTTATTGGCAGCAACAAGGCGAACTCCACTGATAATGAATTCTCTACCGATAATTACTATAACAATCCATGCAGCCAATTCTTTAACTTCTACTAGATAAATGAGTGCTGATGCCACTAATAACTTATCAGCGAGTGGGTCCATGAACTTTCCAAAATCTGTTACTAGATTTCTTGATCTAGCTAAATGTCCATCAAGAAAATCTGTTAAACTAGCTATTATAAATATTATGACACCTATGATATTGCCATATGGTGCTTCAATTATATATAGTGACAATAAAAAAAATGGAATTAATATAACACGAAACAAAGTTAACTTATTCGCTATATTCATTGATAATCTCTCCTATTAAATCATATTCATTAGATGAACTAACTCTAACATTAATTATATCTCCTGACATCAATTCATAAGGACAACTTACAAATATCATGCCATCTACATCAGGAGCATCACGATAAGTTCTTCCACAGTATACTCTATCCTCTGGCATATATCCTTCAATAATGACAGAATAGGTTTTACCTACTAACTCTTCGTTAACAGACTTGGATATTCCTTGCTGCAGTGCCATTATTTCATCTTTTCTAGCTTCTTTTATATCATCATCTATCTGATCTTCAAATAATGCAGCAGGTGTTCCTTCTTCCGGCGAATATGAAAAAACTCCTAATCTATCAAATCTAACATCTTGTACAAATTCTTTCATATCTTCAAATTGTTCTCTAGTCTCTCCAGGGAAACCTGTAATAAGTGTAGTTCTAAGGCAAATATCTGGTATTGCTTTTCTAAGTTTAGATATTGCGTCTTTAATCATTTCTTTTGTGCCTTTTCTTGCCATTCTTCTTAATATATCATTATTAGCATGTTGAATAGGCATATCTAAATAATTAAGAACTTTTTCTTCATCTCTCATAACTTCAATTAATTCGTCTGTTATTTCTTCTGGATAACAGTATAATAATCTAATCCATTCAATACCATCCACCCTACATAACTCTCTAAGTAAAGCTGGTAATTTTTTTTCTCCATAAATGTCAATACCATATTTTGTTGTATCTTGAGCAACTAGTATTAACTCTTTCACACCATTTTGTGCTAAATACTTAGTCTCTTCTATAAGACTTTCCATTGTTCTGCTTTTTATCTTTCCTCTGATTTTAGGAATGATACAGTAAGTACAATGATTATCGCAGCCTTCAGCAATTTTTAGATAAGCAGAATATCCTGTAGAACTAATTACTCTGTTAATATATTCTTCAGGAACATGATCGTTATCTTCAAAAGCAACATATTTCTTGTTATCAAGTACTGATTCAACTGCTTCAATCACTTTGTCATAATTAGAAACTCCTAAAATAGCATCTATCTCAGGCATTTCTTTAATAAGTTCATCTTGATATCTCTGAGCAAGGCAACCTGTTACAATCAAAGCTTTACATTTTCCATTTTCTTTATATTGCCCCATCTCTATGATTGTGCCGATACTCTCTTCTTTTGCATCTTGAATGAATCCACATGTATTTACAACTATAACATCTGCTTCTGTTTCATCATTTATTAATGTATATCCCTTGTCTCTTAATAATCCTAGCATGACTTCACTATCCACAAGATTCTTATCACAACCAAGTGAAATAAATGAAATTTTTATGTTCAATAAGAACACTCCTTTTTCTTCAAGTTATTTAATCTCTGTCATAGAAATTACTATTATTTTAACATATTATTTGCTGATTTTACGCAATTGCTCATAAGCATTGCTATTGTCATAGGACCAACACCACCTGGTACAGGAGTTATTGCACCTGCTATTGCAGAACATTCGTCATATTTAACATCTCCACATAATTTACCATTATCAAGTCTATTCATTCCTACATCAATAACTGTAGCACCTTCTTTTACAAAATCTTTTGTAACAAAGTTAGCTCTACCTATTGCAACAACTAGAATATCAGCATTTTTACATATCTCTTTAATGTTTTTAGTTCTAGAATGGCATATTGTAACAGTACCATTTTCTTTTAATAATAGCATAGATACTGGTTTACCAACAATATTACTTCTTCCTATAACTACACAATTTTTCCCTTCTATTTCTATATTATACCTCTTAATCAACTCTATAATACCTGCTGGGGTACATGAAACAAAACCATCTCTACCTATACTGAGATTTCCTACACTATATGGATGAAAACCATCTACATCTTTAGATGGGTCTATAGCCAATAGGATCTTCTCTTCATCAATATGTTTAGGTAATGGTAACTGAACTAGAATTCCATGTACATCATCTCTATTATTTAATTCATTAATTAACTCAAGAAGTGCTTCTTCAGTAGTTTTTTCATCTAGCTCATAAGCTAAAGATCTCATTCCAACGTATTCACAAGCTATCTTCTTATGTTTTACATAAACTTGTGAACCAGGGTCTTTACCAACTAAAACAACTGCAAGAGTAGGTTCTACACCCTTCTTCTTCAATTCTTCTACTTTTATAATAAGCTCATCCTTAATATCTTTAGATGTTTTTTTTCCATCAATTATGATAGTATTCATTAGTGATTCCTCCTTATTTATCTTATAGGAAAGTCCTACAGAAAACGAGGCATAGCCTCTTTTCTAGAATAATCCACTTATCTTTCCAGTCTCATCTACATCAATATTTTCTGCTGCCGGTTTTTTAGGTAATCCTGGCATAGTCATAACATTTCCAGTTATAGCTACTATAAATCCAGCTCCTGCCGATATGTTAATTTCTCTAACAGTGATATCAAAACCTTCTGGTCTACCTAATAACTTAGCATTATCAGAAAATGAATATTGTGTTTTAGCTATACAAACAGGTAATTTATCAAGTCCCATATCAATTATCTTCTTAATAGATTTCTTTGCTTTTGGTGTATAATTAACATTACTTGCTCCATATATCTTAGTAGCTACACACATGATTTTATCTTCTATACTATCATTCTCATTATATAAAGGTGTAAAATTGCTTTGTTTTGTTTCTAGTGTCTCAAGTACTTTCTGGGCTAATTCTATACCGCCTTTACCACCTTTTTCCCATACTTGGGAAATAGCAAATTCGCATCCCATTCCTTCGCATTTCTCTTTTACTAGAGAAATTTCTTCATCAGAATCTGTTACAAATGAATTAAGAGTAACAACAATAGGTACGTTATACTGTTGAAGATTCTCTATATGTTTTTCAAGATTAACAAAACCTTTTTCTACTGCCAAAACATTAGCAGTCCCAAGCTCTTGTTTACTTATTCCACCATTATACTTCAACGCTCTTATAGTTGCTACAATAACAATAGCATCTGGTTTAAGATTACCCTTCCTACATTTGATGTCCAAAAACTTTTCAGCTCCAAGATCAGCACCAAATCCAGCTTCTGTAATAACAATATCACTAAGCTTCAATGCCAATTTTGTAGCTCTTATACTATTACAACCATGAGCAATGTTTGCAAAAGGTCCACCGTGCATAAGAGCAGGTGTATTTTCTAAAGTTTGAACAAGATTAGGTTTAATAGCATCTTTCAATAATGCTGTCATAGCACCTTGTGCATTCAGATCACCAGCAGTTACTGGATCACCATTATATGTATAGGCAACTATGATTCTACTTAATCTATTCTTAAGATCTTCTAAATCACTAGCTAGACATAATATAGCCATTACTTCTGATGCAACAGTAATCATGAATCCATCTTCTCTTGGAACTCCTTGCATTTTACCACCTAGACCAACAACAATACTTCTAAGAGCTCTATCATTCATATCAACTACTCTTTTCCATACTATCTGTCTTGGATCAATCCCCAAGGTATTACCTTGCTGTAAATGATTATCAAGCATCGCCGACAATAAATTATGAGCAATACTAACTGCGTGAATATCACCAGTAAAATGTAAATTTATATCTTCCATAGGTACAACTTGCGCATAACCGCCACCAGCTGCACCACCTTTTATACCCATGCAAGGACCTAATGAAGGTTCTCTAAGTGCAATAATAGCATTCTTTCCCAATTCTCCCATCGCCTGACCGAGGCCTACTGTTGTAGTTGTTTTACCTTCACCAGCTGGAGTGGGATTGATAGCTGTTACAAGTATGAGTTTTCCATCTTCATTACTTTCTACTTTCTTATACAACTCATCAGTTACTTTAGCCTTATATTTACCGTAAAATTCAATGTCATCTTCTGTCATACCTAATTTTCCAGCTATTACACTAATCGGTTTCATTTTAGCTTCATTAGCTATTTGAATATCTGTTTTCATTTCAATTTCTCCTTCTAATAAAAATTAGTCATTATTAAAGTAAATATTTATAACTTTTAGTTACTACCCGTCTTCAGATGTTGCTGATACTTGATTTTTCATTTCTTCATATTCTTCTTTTGTTATTAAAACTTTTCTAGGCTTACTTCCTTCCTCACCACCTACTATACCTGATTCATGTAATTGATCAACTATTCTAGCTGCTCTGTTATAACCAACTCTGAATCGTCTTTGTATCATGGAAGCAGAAGCTTTCTGCTTTTCAATAACTAATTCCAATGCTTCATTATAATAGTCATCTTTATCGTCTTGTTTTCCAAGAACAGCTTTGTCAGATGAAATCTGACTTATAATCTTATCATTATAAATAGTTTTCCTGCTCTCTTTCAAAAATTCTACAATATGTTCAACTTCTTTATCTGATATAAATGCTCCTTGTACCCTTAGAGGTTTTTGTACTCCTACAGGATAAAATAACATATCACCTTTACCAAGAAGTTTTTCTGCACCATTCATATCAATGATTGTTCTTGAATCAGTACCTGAAGATACTGAAAAAGCTATCCTTGATGGTATATTTGCTTTGATTAGTCCTGTAATTACATCTACAGAAGGTCTTTGAGTAGCGATGATCAAATGTATACCAGCGGCTCTTGCCATTTGCGCCAGTCTACAAATTGCATCTTCAACATCATTTGGAGCAACCATCATCAAGTCGGCCAATTCATCAACTATAATTATGATATGTGGTAACGAGGTTCCTTCACCAGTTTTGGCTACAAGTTTATTATAACCTTTTACATCTCTTACATTCGATGCAGCAAATAATTTATATCTATCTGACATTTCACTCACTGCCCAATTAAGTGCACCTGCTGCTTTTTTAGGATCTGTTACAACAGGTATTAATAGATGTGGAATGCCATTATAAACACTAAGTTCAACTACTTTTGGGTCAATCATTACTAACTTAACCTGTTCCGGAGTTGATTTGTAAATTATACTTGTAATTAAAGTATTTATACATACACTTTTACCAGAACCAGTTGCACCAGCAATCAACATATGAGGCATACGTCCAATATCTGCAACAATTACTTTACCAGCTATATCTTTACCAAGGGCAAATGCAACATTGGATGGAAATTGCTTGAAATCTTCTGTATCTATAACCTCTCGTAAATATACTGAACTAACTTCTTTATTAGGTACTTCAATACCTACTGCTGATTTACCAGGAATTGGAGCTTCAATCCTTATACCTGATGCCGCAAGATTCAATGCAATATCATCTGCCAAAGATACTATTTTACTAACTTTTACACCTTGTTCAGGTTGTAATTCATATCTGGTTACTGTAGGACCGCAACTAACATTTAGTACTTTAGCTCTAACACCAAAACTCTCTAGAGTCTTCTCTAACTTATCAGCATTTTTGAGAATTGCACTTTTGGAACCTTTGTTACCACCCAAAGGATTTTTCTTTAATAAGTCAATGGATGGAAATTTATATTCTACATTTTCTGGTTTATCTGTTTGAATTACTTCTTTGATAGTCTTATCTGTTGATTCTATTGATTCAGTAGGTTCTTTAGCTTGAATTACCTCAGCCTGTTTAATTTCTTCTTTTTGTGGCACATATTTCTCTTCAATAGGTTTATGTGCTACTTCTTTTTCTTCTTCTAGAAAATTCTCTATTGGCTCATCATCAATGCTAAGTGATACCTTACTGAGGAAACTAACCTTCTCATTATTATCTTCTTTTTCATCTTCATCATCATGATTAGAATATTCTTCAATCATATTTTCTCTTGCTTCTCTAGTTTTTTCAATTGCATTTTTACTACCATCTTTTACTTTTTGACCAATATTCTTAATCAACTTGAATAATGATTTTTGGGATAATAAAATAACTAGAATTATACTTATTAATATAAGTAATATATAAGTACCTATCTTTCCAATAAACAAAATAAGTATATCACCGAATAATCCGCCTAAATATCCACCTGCTACTCTAGTTGTTGATAATTTATAGTAATTTGCCAGTGCAGGAAAAAAAGCTCCTAAACCGCTTACTTTCAATACCTGAGTTCCTTTTATATATATTACATGTGAAAATATCGATATGGTTAATAATAAAATACAACCTAAATATATTCGATTATTCAGTAATTTATTTCCTTTATTAAATATCTTAAAAAATGAAGCCAAAAATATTATTATTGGTATTAAGTACGCACTTACTCCGAATAATCCAAAGAACAGATTATTGATAATTCTTCCTAATGCTCCTGCTTTATTAAAATAAACACTAACAAACATGAGTAATGAAAAAGCAAAAAATGTTAAAGCTATTATTTCGTATTTTATATCATTGGAAATTAAATCTTCATCTTTTTTCTTTGTTGTTGTTTTTTTAGTAGATGTTTTTTTCTTAGGTGATTTAGTAGATGTTTTCTTCTTAGGTGCCATATCACTACCCCCTCTTCTTTATGTTTATCTGTACCCTAATTCCTAAGTATTCTTTTAAAATCATTACGAAATCCCTTATTATCTATAAGACAAAATGGGAAATTATTACGATTATGCCAATCACAAAACAATAATATGCGAAATAATGTAATTTATTTTGTTTAATTAACTTAATCAACAATTTGATACATATGTATCCAACAAAAGCAGATACAGCCATTCCTACTACATAAGGTGCTGTTATAATAGTAGAAAGTGTATCCCACTGGAAACCTCTTATTTGTAATATCATTGCTCCAATTACTGCTGGTAAGGACATCAAAAAAGAAAATTTTACAGCAAATTCTCTATTTAGCCCTCTAAGAAGTCCGGCAACAATTGTTGAACCAGAACGTGATATACCTGGAAGTCCAGCAAATCCTTGAAAAGCACCTATTATTATAGCGTCTTTATATGAAGTCTTACTTTCCTTCTTAGTACCTGATTTTAGTTTTATAGTTGAATATAGTAAAAATCCAGTAACAATTAAACAAATTCCAGGAACTAATAATATATCAAAAGATTCAATGATTTTCTCTTCTAATATTAGTCCGATGATTGCTGTGGGAATACTGGCAACAATGATAAGTATCACGAATTTCTTCTTATCATTATCAATAATCTGTGGAGTTTTCTTATTATTCTTGTAAATCAAATTTCCCATACTTATAATTATGTATTTGAATAGACGACCTATTAATCCTAAACCGCTGACTATTAAATCAATGACATCTTTATAATAAACTGCAATGATTGCTACAAGTGTTCCTATATGTAGTAAAACCTCAAATAAAATGTTATCCAGCTGTAAGCCTAATATATGTCTTGATATAGCCAAATGACCAGAGCTGCTGATAGGTAAAAACTCAGTTAACCCCTGAACAATTCCCATAAGAATTGCCTCAAAAAATGACATAAAAATCCCCCTCATACCTATGCATGTTATATTTTAACCCTTTTACCATATTATTTCAACCCAAGAATAAAGCATAGCTACATTTTTAATTCACTTCCAGGACTTAGTTCTTTATTAAGATATACTTTTAAATCAGTAGATATGACTCTTTTTATAATATATTTGTCATCTTTTTTATATACTTGAACCGTATTCCCTTCATATGTCACTTCTTCATATTTGAAATCATCTTCGGTAGTGGGAAATAACTCCTCATAAGGTATTATAGAATAATACATTAGGACTCTTCACCTTCTTTTTTATTCTCTTCAATCATTTCATATAGTTTTTTTATAGCTTTGTCTATACCACCTAATTCATCAATAATCCCTTCTTCAACAGCTTCTTCTCCCACAATTATTGTTCCAACATCTTTAGCTAATTTTCCAGTATCTAACATAAGCTGTTTTAATCTATCTCTACTTATTTTGGAATTTCTGGTAATGAAATCCACTATTCTATCCTGCATCTTATCAAAATATTCAAAGGTCTGAGGAACTCCAATTACTGTTCCGCTCATTCTTACAGGATGTATTGTCATTGTTGAACTTGGTACTATAAAAGAATACTTGGTTGATACAGCAAGTGGTACACCAATAGAGTGACCTCCACCAAGTACTATAGAAACAGTAGGTTTGCTAAGTGAAGCTATCATCTCTGCTATAGCCAGTCCAGCTTCTACATCTCCTCCAACTGTATTAAGAAGTAATAATAAACCATCAATACTGTCACTTTCTTCTATAGATGCAAGTTGGGGCAATACATGTTCATATTTAGTAGTTTTATTTTGCTGAGGTAAGCAAACATGTCCCTCCACTTGCCCAATGATAGTTAGACAATGTATTCTGTCATCTTCCTTATCAATTGTAACTTGTCCATACTCTTTAACTTCTTGTGAATCAGCTTTTTCATCATTTCTATTTTGTTCATTAGTCTTTATATTTTTATCCATTATATTTCGCCCTTCAATATTTTTATATTTGTAAATATATTATGCGAATAAATCTATATTTTCATTCATTCTATTTAGGCGAATTTATATATTGAACTTAACGTATAATTATATTTATCATTAAGTTCAATATATCAATTAAAGCAATCAACTTATTTATCCGAGCATAAATTCTTTATGAAGAGCTTCAGCCGCTATTACCAAATCTTTTTCTTTTATCAGACATGCTATTGTTGATAAAGAATCGGCTGTCTGTAATATTTCAACGGATGATTTACTTAAACAGCGAATAATCTTTGCCATTACTCCAGGAACACCAGTTATCTTTTCTCCAATAACTGTAACTTTACAACAATCATCAATAAAAGTATAAGGTGCTTCATATTTTTCAATTAATCTAATAACTTTTTCCTTACAGACATCATCTATTGTAAATACTTTCCTTTCAGGGAAAATATTAATAATATCAATACTCACATTTTCTCTTGCAAGATCTGTAAAGAAATTCTCATCATCAATATCTCCTTTTATAGATACCTGAGTTATATTGGTTTTGTGAGCAATACTAGTTATCAATTTATCTTCAATAGTTTTCTTTCTCTCGACACCAATATGTCTTTTTATACTTGTTCCTCTTGAATTGTTGAACGTATTTTTAATAATTAATGGTATACCTGCTCTTCTAGCTACTTCAACAGCTCGTGGATGTATAACTTTTGCCCCACTTCCAGCCATCTGGAAAACTTCATTATAGCTTATTTCATCAATTATTTTGGCACTCTTACATATTCTAGGATCAGCGGTCATTATACCATCAACATCTGTATATATCTCTATTGCACTAGCATTTAATGCTTCACCAAGTAATGATGCTGTTGTGTCACTTCCACCTCTTCCAAGAGTTGTTACATCATTTCCTATAGTCACACCTTGAAATCCAGCTACAACAGGAATTTTACCTTCATTCAGTAGTTTCATCAAAGGTTCTGTATTAATGTTAATTACATCAGCGTTATTATAGTTATCATCAGTAATTATTCCAGCACCGCCACCAGTCAATGTACAAGCATCTATTCCACTTTCAAGTAAAGTATTAGTTAATACAAGTGAAGATATTATTTCACCTACTGACATAAGTAAATCTATTTCTTTTGAAGATAATTTCGTATTTTTATAATTAACTAAATGAAGTAGTGAATCAGTAGCATAGGGTGCACCTAGTCTACCAATAGCAGAAACAACTACTACAACATTATCGTATATCTTTTTAGCTTCAATTATCTTATCAGCAACATTTTTTCTAGTTTTTTCTGTTGCCATAGATGTACCACCAAATTTTTGAATTAATATATTCATATATTCACCCCATAATTAATATTTCAAGGAATCCTAAATAGAATTAAGTATCCTTGAAAATTTTTTTCTTCTTTATCTTTAACTAAATATACCATATACTCACAATTTTGAAAAGGTTTTTGTCTACTAATACTGTATAAGTACAGGTTGTTTTTGCCTTCCTTCAAATGCCTCAATAACTGTATCATAAATTAAATCCATCTTAGCTACTAATGAATTTTTCTTAGTTAAATGATTATCCTGACCAAATGGAACAAAATAAACATTTCTTGTATTCATGAGGGTACCAAAATTCTTAAAATTTAGAGCTAATCCATCATTGGTAGCTATTGCAATAATAACCGGCTGACAATTTCTTAGAGTAGCTTTTATCGCCATTAATACTCCTGTATCAGTAATGGCATTAGCCAGTTTAGCTAATGTATTACCAGTACATGGTGCAACAACTAACATATCATAAAGCCTCTTAGGTCCTATCGGCTCAGTTTCTTCTATTTTTGTTTGAACCTTATGCCCAGTTAAATCCTCTAGTCTCTTCACAAAATCTTTTGCATTACCAAATCTAGTATCAATAGAATACGCATTACTAGACATTATTGGAAAAATCTCAGCACCATTATCTATCAATTGTTTTATGGGATCAAAAACTCTTGCTAACGTACAGAATGACCCACATAAAGCAAAACCAATTTTTTTACCTTCTAATTCTCTCAAATTACCTACTCCTTTCCTGACTTATTGTTCCTTCCATATATCTCTTTTTCGATAACACCACTAATAATTTTAGCTGCTGTTTTTGGTGAATATTTTCCTGGTATTCCACGAGCATTTATGAATTTGTTTGTGTTATCTTCATAGACATTCGCTATATCTATAAAAATATAATCATCAAGTTTTTTTGATACATCAATATCAATAAGTGCTACAGGAATTGTGTTAATTACATAGTTGAATTTCTCTAGATTAATAATGAAATTACTGTCATCCAAGAAATCTCTGGTTAAATAATCTACCCTAAACAATTTATTATCCTGTATCTTAGTTGTTTTTAATTTATTTATTGTAGCCATTATTAATTCTTCATTATTCTTAGAAGCTACATATACATCCATGTTCAGTTTCTTTGCTAGGTCCGCTATTGCCATACCGCATCTTCCATAACCTAAAACTAAACATTTATTATTCGCAAGAGTAATTTCTACATTCTCTATCATCATACTAAGTACACCTTCTGCTGTTGGTATTGAATTAAGTATCGCAAACTCATCTTCAGCTACAATATCAAATAAGTGAATATTATTTTCTTTTGCATACTCAAATACCTCTTCAGTATATGGTCCTGAAAAAATATATTGATCTGATGTAATTAGATTAAATAAATCTTTGTATAATATTTTTTGTTTAGAATTAGCAGCAAAGATATGTTCATTATCCTTAGAAAAAGGTATAGGACAAATTATAAAACTTGCATCTTTTACCGCTTCTTCCAAAGATATTGCTTGCTTCACATTACTAGATAGCTCTTTATGCTCGTTACCAAAAATAAAAACTTGATTATTATTAGAAAATATGTTTGCTAGATAAATCTGTCTTAAATCTCCACCAATTACTGCTACTTTGTTTTTCATATATTATCATCACTAACTTAGTACTTTAATAATAAAATATGTTTTCTACAGGCTATATGTGACCCCTGAATACTAAATTTGCATGTACTACATAAATATAATCATTACTTAGACAATGTACCTACCCAACCTAATTCACATATATTGTAATAACTATTTTATAAAATGGAATCCTATATATAAATATCTAAAGCAACTTGGTCAGGTGAATTTCATGAAAAAATATTCCGTATTAGAAAATCAAGAATTCAAATTTCGTGAGATAAAGCGTAAAGATTACAATTTAATCAAGAAATGGTATAAAAATAGTAATGAAGCAGAATCAATATCCAATAATTCTAACAAAAGGATCAGTCCAAGAAAATGGTATAAAGATTATAAAAAAGATTCTGATTTAGTAATTTATATCATTGAAGAAAAAAATATTTATTGTATGCCAATTGGCGCTGTAATACTTCGTGTAATAGATGAAAACAATGTAGAATTGGGTGGTTATGTTATTGGCGAATCTTCTGCTAAGAAACAAGGCTATGGTATAAAAGTGATGAAGCTTGTACAAAAAATAATATTTAATAAATTAGGTTACAAATATTCTTATCTAAAAGTTAATAGTAGCAATAGACCAGCTGTTGAAACATATATTAAATGTGGATATAAGATAAATTCTTTTATAGAGAAAAACAATCAAGATATGTATATCATGAGAGCAGTCAACAGAACTTGTACTTAATAATTAAAAATAGGCTAAAATTACCCTATAAAAAAAGATAGGCTTTATTTGTCAATAAAGTCTATCTTCCCAAAACCGAAACCAAATTCTTGGTTAAATAATATATTATTTTTATTATATGATATACCACCTACTACCTGGCTTTCACTACATAAAAGTGGTACATCCAAATCTACCTCTATTATATTTTTTTTAGCCGCTCCTAGATGAGCTGCAGCTGTAACTCCTATATTACTTTCCATCATTGAACCAATCATACATTTCATTCCAGCTATTTCAGCTAATGATATAATCTTCAGGGCATTATAGATACCCCCTGTTTTCATTAGTTTGATATTAATTATATCTGCTGCTCTTTTATTAATTATATTCATAGCGTCGGCAGGTGAAAATACACTTTCATCCGCTAATATAGGTATATTCACATTTTCAGTGACATACTTTAATCCATCTATATCTTTTCCATGAACTGGCTGTTCCATAAGATAAATATTAATATCCTTTTGTTCCATTCTTTTTATGACGTAGATTGCTTCCTTTGGTTCATAGCCTTGATTTGCATCAACTTTAATTTTAACTTTATCTCCTACAGCCTTTCTGATGGCTTGCATCCTTCTAATATCTAAATCAGAATCCTTACCCACTTTTACCTTTAGATTATCAAATCCTTCATTAACAGCTTTCAAACTATCAGTTGCCATTTCATCAGGTGTATTCAGACTGATTGTAAGATCAGTTTTTAATTTATCCCTATAACCACCTAATAATCTGTATACTGGTACATTATATAATTTCCCATACAAATCATACAATGCTATATCTATAGCAGCTTTTGCACTAGTATTGCCAACTATACATTTATTAAGTGTGGTCATTATTTCTTCAAAATTACTTACATCTTTTCCTATAATTAGTTGTCTAATATGATCAATTGCACCTATTATTGAACTATTTGTATCTCCTGTTATTACAGCAGTAGGTGATGCTGCACCATAACCTCTAGCCTGTTCAGTAACAATTTCTACAATAATAGCTTCTATATGATATAAAGTCCTAAGAGCAGTTTTAAAAGGTTTCTTTAAACCTATTGAGAACTTATTAGTTCTTATATCCAATATTTTCAACTAATTCCC
This sequence comes from Vallitalea maricola, assembly GCF_036985595.1. Taxonomy (NCBI): domain Bacteria; kingdom Bacillati; phylum Bacillota; class Clostridia; order Lachnospirales; family Vallitaleaceae; genus Vallitalea; species Vallitalea maricola. Next base: position 19,328 of record NZ_BTPU01000073.1, read on the forward strand.
CCATAATTAATTTTTTGATTTTATATATTATCATCAATTATTATCAACAATAAGTTGACACTTATCAGCATCCAAGTATGTATCTAATCCCAAAGGCAATGTTATCATGGGAATACAATGTCCTGCTTTTAAGTTGTAGATAGTAGGTTTGTTAAAAGGTTTTATGATATCATTGAATACTTCCTCCAGACTTTGACTCACTTCATCTTCAAGTGGTACACAATCTTTGAAGTCACCTAATACAATCCCCTCTGCATCTCTTAACTTTCCTGCATTTTTCAATTGTGTAAGTGAACGATCTATTACATATGGTCTTTCTCCAACTTCTTCAATAAATAGAATCTTACCTTTTGTATCAATCTCATAGGGTGTACCTAAAGTTGACACAATCAATGATAAATTACCACCTGTCAGCTTACCTTTTGCTGTACCAGAACATATACATTTCATAGCAGTCCCAGGAGGATTTCCAATATTAATTTTATCTTTCGTTCCTATACATGATAAAAAGCTATCTTTTGTAAATTCGTCCATTCCATCCAGCATATCTACACCTGCCATAGGACCATGATAGGTAACCATATTGCATAATTGATTAAAAGCTATATGAAGGGCTGTAATATCACTATAACCCACAAATACTTTAGGATGTTCTTTTACCCTTTGGTAATTAATTAAGTTTAGTATTCTAGTAGTCCCATAGCCACCTCTCAAACACATGATTCCTTTTATATTATCATCTAAAAACATATTATTGACATCTTCAGCTCTTAAGTTATCTTCACCAGCTAAATATCCATTCTGACTATAACAACTATCACCCATCTTCACTCTAAACCCAAGTTCCTCTAGATGTTTTTTTGCCATATTCACGTTATTTAATGTAGTAGGGCTACCAGGTGCAATAATACCAATCAGATCTCCAGTTCTCAAATTCCTTGGTCTAATAATTATGACCACCCCCATTAATCTTTTTCTATAATAAGTAAATTAATATTCTATTACTATATATTCTAAATTTAGATAAAGTATTCCTTTAATAAGGTAACGCTAGTTTACCCATACTAATTCCTCTATTTGCACCTGTAGCTGATGGTAGATTATTATTATTGCCATGTAAGAATTCATTTCCCAGCACTGCAAACTCAATAGCTTCTTTTGCATCTGACGAATATCCCCATTGATCCATTATTGATACCTCTTGTTTAAGTCCATCTTTCAGACCTTGCATGATAGTATTATTATAGACTCCTCCACCACTGACAATGACTTCATCAATATTATGGTGGATATCAATATAATTATTGAAATGCATTACTATTGATTTAGCGGTATAAGCTGTTATTGTTGCTACAATATCCTCAAATCCCAAATTTCTAGAGATACCCTCATCATATAAATTCTGAGCTAATTCAAATGTATATTGTTCTCTACCTGTACTCTTAGGTGGTAATTTAGTTAAAAAACTATCATTATTTATAATAACATCCAACCAATTATTACAGACTTCTCCTTTAGAAGAAAAATACCCATTAACATCATATGTATTTTTATTATATGTTCCTATAGATACAACAGCATCTATTAACATATTACCTGGTCCCATGTCAAAAGCAACCACTTCTTCTGGTTTTGCATTAGCTTCTATTAAAGATACATTACTAATACCACCTATATTTATTAATGCTCTGCCTTTGGTTTTATTATTGAATAATAGATAATCAACAAAAGGAACTAATGGTGCGCCTTGACCACCAACAGCCATATCACTTGGGCGGAAATCTCCTACTGTAATCAACCCTGTTCTATTTGCTATCACAGCTAATTCTCCAATCTGTAATGTAGCAAAATATTCAGGACTATGATATATTGTTTGTCCATGAGAACTAATGAAGTCCACATCAGTTTTATCAATCTTTGCTTTTTCAATAACTTTCATAGCTGCTTCTGCCATCTTCTCACCTAGATATACATTCATCTTACATATGTCTTCAACTGTTGAGGTTTCATTAGCACATATATCAAGGATTTTGTTTCTCTCTTCTAAATTGTAATTGAGTGTATCAAACTCTAGAAGTTTTACTTTTGTTTCAATTGAAGACTTTTCAATCTCTACAAGAGCGGCATCTACACCATCAAGTGAAGTTCCTGACATTAACCCTATAGCAATTTTTTTATCTTTATTAATTATTTTTTGTAGTTTATCTATCAAAGTCACCATTCCTTTAGCTTAATTTAGCTTTAGTATTATAAAATTAAGAAATATAATTTCATATATATGGTATCATATATAAAATTATATTTCAACATTATATAATTATAAATTTATTTATAGTAAATTCAAAAGAATAATAATACAATAAAGTATCAGGCATATTATTAGCGAGGTGAGAATTATGGCAGAATTAAAATGAACGATAATGATCTTATGAAATTCTTATTGTTTGTATATTAATAAACTGGAAGATATTGATATTCTAGAAGAATTAATATCTAAATCTATAGAATATATTAGAGTAAAAAACCTATTGATTACTCTTAAATAAATAATCTAGATCTTTATTGACATTGTCCCTTTCAAAAATAATATTACTAAAAACTATATTATTATCCTGTATATTAAATACAATAATTGCTTTCGCATTCATTGATGGTATTGGGCTCATTGTCATCCCTACATTATCAAATTGTATAGTAATAACAAGTTCATTGATATCATTATTATCTATATCTTTTATTTGACTCTGTCTAGGAACACAAATCAAGTTATCTGAAGTGTTTTTATAGAAGTTTTCATCTACAATTATTCCTTCACTTTCTAATTGTTCTTTCAATCTTTTCACTTCTTTTATTTCATCTTGAGTTAATTTAATTTGATATTTCTCATTAATGAATGGGAAATTGATATACAATGATTTCTTATTAACATCAATATATTCTACATCACAATCAATGCTATCAGTGGACCATATATTTTCTATTTTTTCATTTTCATATTTATAAAGGTATTGGTTTATAACTTTTCCATTTCTGTCATATGAATTTCTTGTAAGTAAAAATAAATCTTCATTATTAATATTTATTAGTTCATATTTTACTGGATTATGCTCTCTAAATAAATCACTTTCACTCAAATAATCGTCAATAAGTATATCATAGTTATTGACTTGCAATCTAACATCACCGTCATAAAATAAAACAGCTTCATCCATACTATTTTGTAACTGTATTTTACCTAATATTGTTTTCTTAAATGAGCTATACATTGGCTTACCGTTTATTATTTTTATAATGTAATTATTCCATCTATCAGCTACTGGAGATATATATAATTCTTCACTATCTTCAAACCAAAACGAACCACATTCTAGATTCATATGAATATCTTTGAATCCATCACATCTTAATATTACATCATAATTATCCGTATTAGTATCTCTCCAGATAGAATTCCCATGTCTAGAAATTAATTCTATAACCTTATTAGTAAATTCTTCTGAAGCAGGAAAGAATTCACTGTTGTCTTGGCTTATTTTAAGTTTTACACCTTCACTACTTAATAAGTCCTCAATATTACTATTTAATTTTTTATTATCTAAGTTGTTATCCTCTAGTGATTGATTTTCATTTATACCCTTATCTACTTGTGTTATATCACTTTTCTCTTCACCATTGTTATGACATCCAACTAGTGCTAAAAATACTAAACAAGTTATTATGATTAATTTTTTCATAAACTATTTCCTCTTTCTTTACATGTATTAAGGTTTAAATCTATGGTATATATGTTAATATTTGGATTGGAAGTAAGTTACTAATTTATATATTCATAAATATACAAAACCAAACTATCAATAATTCTTTGATTAAGGTGGTAATTAATATAATTACCATCTCTAATCTTAGTCACTATATCTGTATTATATAAAATTTTTAAATGCTTGGAAATGCATGCTTCAGTCAAATTCAATCTATCCGCTAACTTTTGAGTTGCCATAGGCTGCCTATATAAATTACGAACAATTTTCATTCTGGTTTCATCAGCAATAGCCTTAAAGATATTTAATGTATCTTTTGGTAATTTATCATCATCATATGAAGTAATATATGTTGGTATTATTAAACTTATTAGTTTCTGGGTTTCATTCATACCTAATAATAAATGAGGAATTATATAACTGTCTACGTTGAATATTACTTCTTTTATATTTTCTTTATTCACTTCAAATAATTTATATTTATGAAAATTAATTTTATTATCTGTTACTTCTATTCTAGGGTGAAGAGAATGTATATAATTATAAACTGATATTTCTTTACACCTTTTATATTCTCTTTTTAGCTTTCTAATTAATATGGGCTCAGCAAAACTTACCTCATTTACGAAATAATTATAATAGTATTCTTTTAGAAATATTATCAATTGTCTTTTATATTCCTTATGTTCTTTTAGACATTCTACATATTTATTTGGAATACTTCTATTATAATAATTGCTATTTATAGCATTAATAAGGGATCCCTTATCTATTTCGCCATTAAATATAGTGTAAAAGAAATCCACTTCATTAATATTTGCTATTTCACCAATACATTCAGAAATACTAATATCCCATAATTTTTTATTCTCTAAAAACCCGATAACACCTAAAAAATTACTAGTTACATTAGCATAAAATAATATTTTATCTTTAATCTCTGGAGGCAATGTTTTCATAATGTCTTCTGCCCAAATCTGTCTAGGTACATGATGCTCATGTCTTGATAATACATGAAGGCTACCTAATAACTCATGGAAAGGAGAATATATAAAATATATATTAATATCATTATCTCTATCAAAATATGTTAAGTACATTAATTATATTTCCTCCCTTCACTGTATACTATACTTGACTTATAGAAAATTTAAAATAGCTGTGGGTATAGGTTAATAATTATTTACTTGTTAAAATCATAGATAAAAAATTACGGTCTCCATCAAGAGTTATTTCGCCACATTCTATTATTTTAAAATGGTTGTTGACTATATCTAGTAATTCATCTTTTAAGTAAAAAGCAAAAAATCTTTTAGGTTCATATATATCTTCCTCATATATACCTTCTGTTGATACTCCACCATATAATCCTAAATAAAAAATACCATTTTTTTTAAGGACTTTTTGAACTTCACCTAAAACAATATGAATGTCTCTTTTTGGTACATGCAATAAGGTATTCATAGACCAAACAAGGTTGAATTGTTCTGTTTCAAAATCCAAGTTATAAAAATCCATTACCTCTCCTTTTAGATTTTTTGACAGGCATATATCAATCATACTTTTTGAAATATCAATACAATAAACATCCAATCCTTTTTTAGTGAAATACTCTGCAAATGTTCCTGAACCAGCACCAAGGTCAAGTAAATTCATTTTACTATCATTTATATGTGATAAAAATTTATTTACTTCTTTTTTCTTCCAATCAGGAATTATTGAACTTCTAAGGTTCGCATTATTATTATAACTTTTTCTTATTATTTCTTTTATATTATTATCCATAAATATACATTACCTTTTTTCTTATTTTTCAATTTTATCATATATAAATCTCAGTCATCCTGAAAAGAGACTTTAGAACATTCTTTAATTTTTATAAAATCTCTTTCTGGACCAATGATGCCATCGGCATTAACCCATTTTACTGTAATTGGATCATAACTAATTAACCAAGATTTTGATTTTTTATTATTTTTAATTACAATAATATGGTTGTTAGTAAAAGCTAAATCAGAATACTCTTTAATTGCTAATTTATTAAAAGTCTGTTTTACATCTGAATAATTATATAATAAAAATCCAATTAAATTACCATCTATATCTATACCTACGCCTACAGGATATTGTAACAAATTATAATCCCATAATTTCACCATTTGGGGTATATTATTAAATTGTACTGGATATTTTATTTCATTTAAAGGTGTTTTTAAATAATAATATATTTCACCAATATCAAACACTTTACCGTTATTATCAAGTACTAAAGAATTATAGTACCCAGAAACTAATTGTTTAATATTATCCATTATAAAATTAAGCTGTATATTATCCTTTTCATCTTTACTTTCAATATCAAACCAATAAACACTATTATTATTCAAAACAAATCCATATCCTACATCTTTAATATTCTTAAATAATGGGCTAGCTTCTTGAAGTTTTGATACCCCTAATTCTTTTTTCTTTTCATAGGTATAAATGTACCAGCAAACCCCTTTATTGTCCAATATCAATATATAGTTATTATATCTTAATATCTTAATAATTTCTGAAGGTTTAACTTCATCAGGTAAAAATCCTAATTTATGTTCAACAAATGTTGGTTCTGTAAAACCAATACGTTCCCAGCTCCATATACTTCCATCTCTTTGTAAACATACATTATCATCTATCAATATTCCATTCATCATTCCTGGTATAAGAACAGGTTCCATCCATTGATACCCACCTGCCCTTGGTAATGTATCCATATACCATACTTTACCATTTTCATCTAGTACTGTGGAATTCTTAAACTGTTTTACTGACAATGGAAGTACTTCATAACGTTGATTTGAATTATTATTAAATAGAATTTCTCCTTTATTGTTTAAAACTAAACATCCATTACAATAAGTATCATCTACTTCAATAATAATATTATTTTCTGCCAACTTTATTAAATCTACATCCCATATATTATAAAAATCCAATTCATTACTTTTTATCATCTTATTAATCATTGGTTTATTAATTGAATACTTATCAAATAAGAATTTACTACTCCATTCCCATACATTACCATCTGCATCTAAGCCTCTATAAATATTATCCCGACTAGATATTTTAATAATGTTAGCTACGTTTTCCTGTTGTAAAGGTATTTCACCAAAAAAATAAACTTTGCCAGAGTTTCCAAGAGCCATAAGAATCTCTTCATCACCCTTTATCTCCTTAATAGCTTCTGGAAAATCAATTCTTTTATACTCTAATTTGTGATCTATCAGCCAAACACTTCCATCCAAACAAGTTATCAATAAATTACCGTCATTACAAGAATGAATACTTGTAATACATTCTAGTTCAAAAAGTTTCCAATTTGCTTTTTTTATTATTTCACATCCATCAGAATCATAATATGGTGGAGAATCATATGAAGTTATATCTATATACAATCTGCCATCCTTCTTTAATACAAAACCGACATAAGCTTGAAAGACATTATTATATGTAGAATCCTTAACAAAATTGCTATCTTTATCAAAATGCCACCATACTCCATCTACAACATAATTTCCTTTATCCAAAAAATAATTATCTTTAGTGTTTTGTACAATGGTTGTCATCTTCACTAATAATTCAATAGCTTCTTCAATAGTTATTTTATTTTTCAACTCTATTTTTTTATCTAATCCAGTTATCAGCTCAGTAGATAAAGCACTTTTAACTGATTCGACTATTTGATCATCATATACTATTCCATTATTATTTCCTTCTAGTTCATAATCATTATTACAAATAATTTTTTGATCTAATTCTTTTTCCAATAGTTTCATCGTATTTGTAGCAATAGTGATTGCTTCTTCCCAAGTCATTTTGCTATAAGGCTTAAAATGAGATTTAGTCTTTTCATGCATAATGCCAGTATTGATTGCTTTATAAACATAATCTTCCCGAGTATCTAAAAAAGATATTTTTCTTGTATTATCTAGTGTACTACCAGATATTTTTTCATAGGTATTTACTATTAACGAACAAAATATTTTTCTTGTAATAAATTTTTCATATTTAATGTCATCAGCCTCAGAAATTATTTCTAGGTTCTTAGCTATTTCAATGTATTGTTCATAATTCTTTTCTTCTCCAACATTATTAGCACTAATAGTCATACTCCTATAACTAAATGCTAATAATGTCATTCCTAATAATATAAGAACTTTATTAAACCTATTCATATACACACCCCACTGAATGTTATTTATTTTTTTGGTTAATATCTTTTATATCCATGCTCAATATTCTTGATTTCATAATTACTTTACGTAAAAACTTGTTATACATTATAAAAGCTTTAAAATTTTTTATAATAATATTTAATTTGATTTTTTTGCTTTCTTTAGTATAATACTTTGCAAATTTCAAATTATAATTATTGATACTATGAGCCAACATAGTACCACTTTTTAATGCGTAGCTTATTCCTTCAGCTGAACTAGGACTTATAAACCCTGCTGCCTCACCAATTAATACAACATTGTCTCTGATTAGATTAATTTGTTTAATTTTTTTTGTTCTCATTATTAAGGTTCCATTTTTCTTATTTTCTTCACCTATATCAAAACCATAATTTTTGAGTTTTTCAATAAGTAAGTCAAATTTTTCATTAGCTTTATCATTATCTAATATGGCTGAACCTATTAAAATGCAATTTTCCTTTTGTATAATCCAAGAATAGAAATCTGTAATATCTCTATCAAATATTGAAGTATAATAAGGCATTTCATTGTGTGTTTTATAGCATTTCTGTATAGATATATATGTATCTGGTATCGTACAATCTATAAATGCCTGTTTTCTGACTTTTGATATTGCTCCATCTGCTCCCGCTAATATTTTTGCTTTAACAACAAAATCTTTATTATTCTCCCTATATTTTACTTCTATATAGTCATTTTGTTTTTTATGGGAGATAAATAAGCAGTTGAATTTAACTTCAACTGTAGAAGGTATTAAAGATACTAACCATCTATCGAATTTCTCTCTATTAACATTAATATAATGTCTTTGATAATGTTTCTCCATTCCATTGTCAAAATCAACTGATTTGACACTAAACATCTGTGGTCCAGTTAAAACATCTTTTGGAATACCCAATCCAAGATGTGCTAACATTTTCTGCGCATCTGGAGCAATTAAACCCCCACAGCATTTTTCTCTCTTATATTCTATATCTTCATTAAGGTTCCTCTTATCAATTAATAAGACCTTATATCTTTTGTCTAAGATTCTAGCTAGAGTTGCCCCTGCCGGTCCAGCTCCTACTATGACTATATCATACATCTATTTGCTCCTTTGCTACTATTTAGAGTCGACTAATATTTATACTTATTATACTTTTGATATATACCCTTGTCAATATAGCTAAGAGAGTATCGCTTTACATATATATTATTAAAATAACGTTGCTGTGCCATTTTTTATTGCATTCTTTTCTCCTACCCTCATCATTAGATAAGAAATTATCATCAACATTCCTCCGATAAATATACATATTACATAATCATGCAATAAGTTAATTATACCAATATTATACATAAGTGATTTTCTCAAAACTATAATTACATAAGTTAATGGAAATAAATATCCAATAGCTTTTGCCCACATTGGCATGTGCATAAATGGTAACTTTGCTCCAGTGAACATTTCTGTGGGTTCCTGAAATATTGTGAATAGAAACCCGCTATCTCTTGATAATAAAAATAAGCTATTCAAAAAAACTCCCCATATTACTGCTAATATACATAGTAGTATTACACTTAAAATAGCAGATAATATATTTACTTTAAGGAAGTCTCTGTAGAAAGTAATCATACCTACCGAAAAAATAATAAACATCCACACACTTCCAAATAATGAAGCTATACTATTACCAATTAACATTCCCATCCTATTAGACGGAGACATATATATCAATTCCAAAGTCCCTGACATTCTGAGTAAATAACTGGATTGCCATGCTGATTGTATAAGAGTATAAAAAAACCTCATAGCAACAAATCCAATCAATAAATACAAATATATTTCCCCATCGTGTTGCAGACCTATTTTTCTAAGCAAAATATTATTATTAAATGGTTTGTAAGAATAATATATATTAATAAATCCAATAACCGGCCATAAAAACAAAGATAAGTATATACTTTTATTAAAAAAATAATTTTTATGTTGAGCAATAACATTAGCCCATACCAATCTAATAAAATTCATTATATCACTTCCTTATGTTCTATGGAAACATCTTTTGTCATCATAAGTATAACATCTTCTAGGTTACCATCTTCAATTGATGACATCTTAGTTATTTCCTCAACTGAACCTTCTGTGAGAAGTTTTCCTTCATTTAATATGTATATATATCTACATAATTCTTCTACTTCCTTCATGTAATGAGTTGTCAATAATATTCCTTTGTCCTGTTGCTTAACCAGTTCTAGAAAAAACGCTCTCATTTCTTTTGCTATTTGAATATCAAGTCCTAACGTAGGCTCATCCAAGAAAATGTAGTCTGGATCATTTATCAATCCTCTTGCTATCTGTAACCGTTGTTTCATACCTTTTGAAAATTTCTCCACTGGTATATTTTTCTTATCCTGTAATCCTACAAGTTCTAATAGATAATCTATTCTTTCATTTAGATTTTTACCATGTAATCCATACATGCTGCCAAAATATTTAAGATTTTCTTTAGCAGTAAGGCGCCAATATATCATCCTCTCTCCACCTGCTATCATATTTACTTTACTTTTGATTATTTTTTCATTTTTCTTAATATCCCTTCCATCATATATAATATCTCCTCTTGTTGGTTCAAGTAGTGTAGAAAGCATCTTGACCGTTGTAGTTTTTCCAGCACCATTAATACCCAGCAGACCTGTTATCTCACCTTTTTTTATATTAATACTTAGATCATCAACAGCTTTCAAGTGGCTTTTATTGGTCTTAAAGAAACCTTTACTTTCTTTTGTTACATATGTCTTGCATAGTCCTCTAACTTCTATCATATATTTCATTCCTTTCGTTAATTAACTATAGATCATCCACCAATTTTTTCTAAAGCTATCTTTTCTACTTTCTTAAGAGTCAAAAATCCTATCAAGCTATAAATAATACCTTGAAGAATTAAAGCTATAACAGAATCAATTTGTATCATTAAGCTTTCTCCTTTTAGTAATATCCCTCTAAATAGTTTTATAGAATGTGTTAAAGGTATAAGATATGAAATTTTTGATACAAAACTTGGTAAATAGGTAATAGGAAAATTGATTCCACATATAAGAAACATAACTGTAAACAATGTATTCTGTGATATATACGTATCTCTTGTATATAGCATAAGATTTGCCAATAATAGCGAAAGTCCAAGAAATGCGAGCAAAGATATTGATAAAACTATTATGAATGAAAGCAAATCAAAATACGCAAATTTCACTTTAAACACTACCAATATTGGTATGGCAAAAACTAATTCTCCAAAAGTATGTATTGTTTGTGCTACCATGTAAGCCAAAAAATATAGACCTCTATTATATGGTGCCAACATTACGCTTTCCAATGTACCTATTCTTTTCTCAGTAATAAGACTCCTACTGACATTGAGTAAAGTGCTAACTGTAAAAGAATATACCAATACCCCTACCAAAATATATCCCATATAATTACTAGTTCCTGCTTCACCTATAAAAGCGCTATTAACTTCTCCCTCAAAGATATGTTCATATAGAATATACGAGTATAATAGAGTATAGGTTATAGTTAATATACTGGATATAAAAAAACTTCTTGGATAGGCACGATACAATGTAATAAAATATTTGTACACATTGGCCTTAAAAACATAGATATTCATTGTATTAACTTTCCTCCTTCTTTATTTTGATTAACTATTTAGTTAATCAAATGGTATTGCTTCTCTAAGCTGAGTTATTATAGCAGGAAATTTATACATGTCAACTAATAATCAAGTAAAATTTAATATTCTATATGGAACTTCTATACTTTAGCTTAAAATCAAAGTTTTTAGGATAAAAAAAAGATGCCTAAGGCATCCTTAACTTTCAAAAATCTCTACTACTTCTTTTAATTTTTCTCTTATATCCAAGTGTTGTGGACATTTTTCTTCACATTGTCCGCATTCAATACACATACTAGCTTTATTTTCATTCTTTAGATACTTGGTATACTCTTTTTTAGAAGTATGAAAATCAAACATGGACGATTCATTATACAATGCGAAACAGGCTGGAATATCAACACCTTTTGGACACGGCATACAATAGGCACAATTGGTACATCTAACTTTAATTTTACTATCATATACTGATTTGACTTCATCAATTAATTCTTTTTCCTTATTTGTCAATGAATCAGGTGTTGTCTCTGTAGCAATTCTAATATTCTCATTGATATGTTCCATCTCATTCATACCACTCAACACTACATCAACTTCTGGATGATTAAGTATAAATTTGAATGCCCACTCAGCAGGAGTTCTTTTTATATCCGCCTTATTCCATATAGCTGTTATATCATCAGGAACATTCTTTACAAGGCTTCCACCTCTTAGGGGTTCCATAATAACTACACCAAGTCCACGTTCTTTAGCATATTCCAATCCTTTTTTCCCAGCTTGATAATTTTCATCTAAAAAATTATATTGTATTTGGCAAAAATCCCAATCATAAGAATCTACAATCTCTTTAAATAAATCAATATCGTCATGAAAAGAAAAACCAACATGTTTAACCCTTCCATCAGCAACAATACTATTTAAAAATTCAAATACATCATTCTCTACTAAATTCTTCCATAATTTTTTCTTTAATGTATGTAAAAGATAAAAATCAATATAATCAGTCTGCAACTTTTCTAACTGTTCATTTAGATATTTGTCCATATCCTGTCTTGTCTTTATTAACCAAGATGGTAATTTAGTTGCTATCTTAACTTTTTCTCTGTATCCATTTTTCAGTGCTTCTGCTACTAATTTTTCACTTTCTCCACCATGATAATTATATGCTGTATCAATATAGTTGACGCCACCATCAATTGCATGGCAAATTTGTTTAATAGCCAATTCTTCCTTGATGTCTTTATTATCGTCATTGTTAGTGTGAAATCTCATACAGCCAAAACCAAGTCTCGAAACCTTTTCATTAGTCTTTCCAAATAGCTTATATTGCATTATAAACCACCTCGTTAAAAATATTTTAAATATGTAAGTTCTATAAGTCTCTTGCTAGAACCTTCATACTTTGTTTTAGTATAGCATTAATCAATATAATATTAAAGCCTTATGAATTTTCATAAGGCAAATTTATTAACATTCTATTTTCCTGTATGACCAAAGCCACCAGAACCTCTTTCAGTATTCTCTAAGCCATCTACTACTTCAAGTTCTACTTGCTCAATCTTATTAATAACCATTTGAGCAATTCTTTCACCATGTTTAATAGTGAAATCCTCTTCACCAAAGTTAATCATTATGACTTTTATTTCTCCCCTATAGTCTGCATCTATAGTTCCTGGAGTGTTGACTAAACTAATACCATGTTTTAGAGCAAGACCACTTCTAGGTCTAATCTGAGCTTCATATCCTGAAGGCAACGCTATCTTTAGACCCGTAGGTATTAATTTGATTTTACCTTTTTCTAATATTACATCATCCTCTAAACAAGCATATACATCCATGCCGGCTGCATCTTTACTCATATACTTTGGTAGAGGTAATATCTTTCCACTGTCAGTTTGCTCTACATAGACTTTTATCTTGTGCATAGACTCTTAATCCTTTCAATATCAATATCTTTATGTCTTCCAACTAAAGCTGTACTCATATCATTGTAGTTGAATGTTTTTTTAGCAAAACTCATGAAACTATCTAAGTTAACAGCATTGATACCTTCTATCATTTCGTCCTGTGATTTTATTCTATCTATCATGAGTTTCGTTTTCCCATAACTAGACATTCTGGAGTTCATATTTTCAAAACCTATTATAAGATTGCTTTTTAATTGTTCTTTTGTTTGATTCAGTTCTTTTTCATCTATTCCTTTTTCTAACAATAGATTAATTTCTTCCATGACACCTAGTATAACTGGTTCTATTTGAGTTGGATTGGTAGCAGCATATATATTAATCATTCCTGCAATATTATATGTTTCTACATAAGAATAGATTGAATATGCTAATCCTTTTTCCTCTCTAATAGATTGGAATAATCTTGAATTAATACCTCCACCAAGAATAGTATTCAATATGGATAGAATATATATCTCATCTGAATTATAAGGTATACTTGGAAAAGACATACATAAATGAACTTGTTCTATATCTTTATCTTTTGTTACAAAGCACTTTTTATAGTTTAATTTTTCAATTCTTTCAACTCTATTTTTTTTCTTCAGAACAGAAAACTTTTCACTTATTTTCTCAAACATCTCATCAAAATCAAATTTACCAACAACTGAAATTACAATATTTTCAGGTATATAGTGTTTTGACATATATTCTTCAATGTCTTCTTTAGTAAAATTGTTAACTAATTCCTTTGTTCCAAGAATGTTATAACCAAGAGTTGAGCCACTCCAAGATTCTTCTTGAATCAAATCATGAACAATCTCTTCAGGTGAATCTTCATACATATTAATTTCTTCTATTATGACACCTTTTTCTTTTTTCATGTCTTCATCTTTCATACCCGAATTAAGTATCATATCAGATAAAACATCAAGAGCTACATCTATATGGTTATCAAGAGTATGAGCGTAATAACACATATACTCCTTACCAGTAAATGCATTAATTCTCCCTCCTACCTCTGACATTTCATCAGCAATATCTTTAGCTGTTCTATTCTTGGTTCCTTTAAACATCATATGCTCTATAAAATGGGATATGCCATTATTGTTTTTGTTTTCATCTATTGAACCATTTTTAATCCATATACCCAGTGCAACAGATCTTACAAATGAATTTTCTTCACCAACTACACATAATCCATTATCCATAGTCTTCATTTTAACCATATTTTATCCTCCAAAAATTGCTTTATCTACAATTGTATATTAAACAATACAACTTTCCCATCTTTAATAAATGCAGTCATATTAATGGTAATGGGAAAGTAAAATAAATAATTAATTCTAAATACAGTATGTGCATTTGAACAAATAATAAATCAAGAAAAGCGACTAAGCCGCTTCCCTTGAATAAAGTAAATTATTATTCTTTTGGTAATGCATCTTTTCTTGAAAGATTAATTCTACCTTGATTATCTATCTCTGTAACCTTAACTAGGATTTCATCACCAATACTAACTACATCTTCAACTTTTCCAACTCTTTCATGAGCTAATTTTGATATATGAACTAATCCATCTTTGCCTGGAGCTATTTCTACGAATGCACCAAACTTAGTTATTCTTGCTACTTTTCCAGTATAGATTGCGCCGACCTCTATATCTTTTGCTATGGATTCAATTATTTTTAAGGCTTTATTAGTAGCTTCACTTTCTACGCCACAGATAAAGATTCTTCCATCATCTTCAATATCAATCTTAACTCCAGTTTCATCAATGATTTTGTTAATAGTTTTTCCACGTGGTCCAATAACCTCACTGATCTTTTCTGGATCAATCTTAGTTTGAAGAATTTTGGGAGCCATCTTGGATAATTCTGTTCTTGGTTCATCAATAGCTTTTAGCATAACTTCATCTAGTATGAATAATCTAGCTCTTCTAGTTTGGTAAATAGCTTTTTCTATAATTTCATTAGTAAGTCCATGTATTTTAATATCCATCTGAATTGCTGTGATACCTTTATGAGTACCTGCTACTTTGAAGTCCATATCTCCAAAGAAATCTTCAAGCCCTTGGATATCAGTAAGCATAACATAATCATCATCAGTCTCACCTGTAACAAGTCCAACTGATATTCCAGCTACTGGAGCTTTTATTGGTACTCCAGATGCCATAAGTGATAAAGTACTTGCACATATACTTCCTTGAGAAGTAGAACCATTAGAGCTGAGTACCTCAGATACAAGTCTTATTGCATATGGGAAGTCTTCTTCTGATGGAATCACTGGTAATAATGCTCTTTCAGCTAATGCACCATGTCCTATTTCTCTACGTCCAGGTCCTCTAGATGGTCTTGTTTCCCCAACTGAATATGATGGGAAATTATAATGATGTATATATCTCTTGGATGTTTCAAGTTCATCTAATCCATCTAACATCTGAACTTCTCCTAGAGGTCCTAATGTTGTAACTGTAAGAACTTGTGTTTGTCCACGACTGAATAATGCTGAACCATGAGTGTTAGGTAAAATATCTACCTCTGAACTTAATTTTCTAATTTCGTCAAGAGCACGTCCATCTGGTCTTTTATGATCTTTTAAAATCATTCTTCTTACAGTTTGTTTTTGATATTTATATACGGCTTCACCTATATAGGAAACCCAATCTTCATTTTCTTCTTCAAATTTTGCAGTTAATTCTTCAGTAATTTCGCTGATTCTTTGCTGTCTAACTTGTTTAACATCAGTAAACACTGCAGCTTCCATTCTTTCATCACCAATGAAGTTAACTACCTCTTCATATACTTCACTAGGCACTGCTGACTCTTCGTAACCATGCTTTTCTTTACCTTCTTTTTCTACGATACCATTTATCCATTCTACTATTTTCTGATTTTCTTCATGTGCTTTAAAAATTGCTTGTACCATAGTTTCCTCTGGTATCTCGTCTGCACCAGCTTCAATCATAACAACTTTTTCGCTAGTAGATGCAACAGTTAATGACATTCTTGACTTCTCTCTTTGTTCTGCTGTAGGATTAACAATGATTTCTCCATCAACATATCCTAACATAAGTGAACTTGTTGGACCCTGGAAAGGAATATCAGATATGGATAAAGCTATAGATGAACCAATCATAGCAACTAGTTCTGGTTGACAGTCTTGATCTACAGAAAGAACTGTATTTACAACTGCACAGTCATTTCTATAATCTTTTGGAAACAAAGGTCTGATAGGTCTATCAATAACCCTTGAAGTAAGTACCGCATTTTCTGTAGGTTTTCCTTCTCTTTTTATAAATCCACCTGGAATTTTTCCAACTGAATATAAACGTTCCTCATAATCAACGCTTAATGGGAAGAAATCAATTCCTTCACGTGGTTTCTCTGATGCTGTTGCAGTAGATAATACAACTGTATCTCCATATCTTAATAATGCAGCTCCATTAGCTTGCTCTGCAACTTTTCCAATTTCAACAGATAGAGTTCTACCTGCTAATTCTAATGAATATACTCTAGACATTTAACAATCTCCTTCCGAATAATAAATTTTGGTTGTCTTTAGTCTAGATCCTTAGTCGTTAGTTTTCATCTTCTATTTCTATGAATTTTAAAAAACAAAAACTAATGACTAAAGGTTAACTATGCTAGTACTAAAGACATAAAAACTGATTAATTCTTTAAATTTAAAATTATAGAGCGGATTTCTCCGCTCTTCAATAACCTAAAAATATAATTTCTAGGTTTCAATCAAATAAGATTATAACTATCTTCTTAATCCTAATTTTTTGATTAAGCTACGATATCCTTCAATATCCTTATTCTTAAGATATTGTAATAAACCTCTTCTTTGACCAACCATCATAAGTAATCCTCTTCTTGAGTGATGGTCTTTTTTGTGCATTTTTAAATGCTCTGTTAAGTGATTGATTCTTGCAGTAAGTAATGCGATTTGAACCTCTGGTGAACCAGTATCAGTAGCATTTCTTCCAAATTCTGCAATTATTTCTTGTTTAGTTTTTTCCATTTTCTTTACCTCCATAATTTTAGATAAACACCTATTGCTAAGAAAGGGTCGGAGTCTCCCAAGTTTCTGAGCAATGGCTTACATCAATAAATTTTATCATAAATAGATATTTTTGTAAACAAATTATTTTATGTGATATCTAGTTATTAATTTTGCATGATTTAATATTACGAAATCAATTTATGTTATTTCTTCTATACTTAGTATATTTTTAACATTTTTATTATAAAAAATACAATATCCATATTATTTCTTCAACATTTTTTAACATTATTCATTTATTAAGCTTGTAACGTATTCTATATTGCTAGAAACTTCTTTTTTTAATTCCTCAATAGAATTGAATTTTTTTTCTTTTCTAATGAATTGAATAAACTCTACAACTACAACTTGTCCATATATATCTTCGTCAAAACCTAATATATGCGTTTCCACAACTTTTTTTTGTCCATTTAATGTTGGATTCACCCCTACATTGGTAATACTATTGTACTTTTTACCATTAACGGATATATTTGAATAATAAACACCATTAGGTGGTAATATCTTATATCTATGGGGTATTATATTCGCTGTAGGAAATCCAAATTTTCTTCCATTTTTCTTACCTTCTACAACTTTTCCTGCTATGCTAAAATTCTCACCCAACAATTTATTTGCCAGCTCTATGTTACCTTGTTTTATTTCTTTTCTAATCCATGTACTGCTTACAATATTATTGTTATATGCAATTTTGGGAATTGTAATTAGTTCATATCCATATTTAGAAGATAATTTTTTTAATAAATTAATATCTCCTTTTCTCTCGTGCCCAAATCTGTAATCATTTCCAACTACAATAAATTTAGCGTTTAGTTGTTTGCAGATGACTTTTTCAATAAAATTCTCTGGGGTCATCTTTGCTGTAACAAGGTCATAAGGATATTCAACAAATATATCTATATTACTTAAAAGTCGTTCCTTTTCACAGCTTAGATATATAAGGTCAACAGGTTCTTTATTTGCTAATACAAAACTTGGATGTGGATCAAAAGTAAGAACTAATGATTTCAGACCAAGTTCTCTAGATAGCTCCAAGGCCTTACATATGAGTTTTCTATGACCGATATGTATTCCATCAAAATTGCCTAGGACTACAACAGAAGGAGGAGATGTAAATTCTTTTGTATCTTTAATGTATTCCATCTAACAATCTCCTTATAAGAACAATTTAATAGGCTTTAATATCATAATTTCATCTTTTAATATAGATTGGTATATGCCGATAAAATTGTTGTTTTCATCATATATTCTATAATGCATCTGTTCTGTTACATTTTCACCGTCTTTTATAAATTCTACCTTTAATTTGTTACCATTATAAAGGAATTTATCATATTCTGAACGAACAACCAATTTATTATAATCCTGAAAAACTTTATCAATGCTAGTAACTATCTCATTCAGTTTATCATTCATGATATAATAATCAATTTCACCTAGTTTAATACTAGAATCAATACTGAATAGACTTGACTGAGTCCTTATGAGTTTACTCATGTGAGCTCCACAACCGAGTTTAGTTCCTATATCAGCACATAGAGTCCTTATATAAGTACCTTTTGAACACTTAACTTTCATCTCAACATTGGTACCGTAGGTATTTATAATATCTATATTATAAATATATATATTCCTAGCTTTACGTTCAATAGTTTTTCCTTCTCTTGCTAACTGGTATAATCTTTTACCATTTACCTTTAGAGCAGAGTACATAGGAGGTATCTGACTGTAATCACCTATAAAAGAATTAACAGCTTCTTCTATTTGTTCCTTAGAACATGTCACTTCTTTTTCACTAATAATATTACCAGTATGGTCCTCTGTATCTGTTTCTATTCCTAAAGTCATCGTAGCAAGATATGTCTTAGTTGTATCTGTAATGTAATCAGCTACTTTTGTAGCTTTTCCTACACATACAGGAAGTACACCTTCAGCTTCTGGATCCAGTGTACCTGTATGCCCTATTTTTTTTATTTTCAATTTTTTTCTAAGTATTGCTACTACATCAAATGATGTATAACCTTTTTCTTTATAAACATTAATTATTCCATTCATATGATATCCTTTATTTGTTCTTCTACTGCACTTAATAATTTATCTTTTATTTCTGTAATATTACCAGACATGGTACACCCTGAAGCTTTTGTATGTCCGCCGCCGCCAAATTTCTTGGCTATTTTGCATACATCTATATCATTACGTGATCTTAAGCTTACTTTATAAGTATTGCTGCCGTTTTGTATAATGAATATAGCACATTCACTTTCTATGACTTCGTTTAATATTTGAACTATACTTTCTGTATCCTTTTTATCACAATCGTATTCCTTAAGTTCATTTATTGTTAAATGTGTAAATATTACTTTATTATCTTTATAAAACTCAGAATTTTTAATAGCTGTTCCTAGAATTTTTAAGGATTTGTAAGATCTGTAATAAAAAAGCCTGTTAGTGATATCAGTAAAATCTATTCCATGCTTAATTAACTCACCAGCTATTTCATGAGTCCTTTTTGTAGTATTACTATGTTTAAATGCTCCAGTATCATAGATAAGTCCTGTATACAGCGCTTCACATATATTTTTATCTAATAACTTAGTTTCACTGGAACGTTCAAGAATGTCATATACTATCTCACAAGTAGAACTGACATCTGAAACATAGTTATAATCAGCAAATTTTGTATTACTGATATGATGATCTATATTAATAGTTACAGAAGCCTTGTCAAAAATCTCTGAATAAGCTCCAAGTCTTTCTTTATCACCACAATCAAGAGAGATAAAAACGTAGTTATCCTTCTTGATTGCTGTTAGTAAATAATTGCTACCTTTTAGATAATCATATGTATCAGGTACATCATCTAAAGCAACAGCGGCATTTATTCCTTTTTTATGGAGAATTAATGCTAATGCATAGCAAGCACCAACACAATCTCCATCTGGATGTATATGTCCTGATATTATGGTATTATTGTAGCCATCACATATATTAATTATTTCTTGTAGATTCATATTATTCACCTTTTGGTTTATTAACTTCGTCAATTAATTTTGACATATTTATCCCGTATTCAATGGATTGATCTACTACGAACGTTATTTCTGGGGTATTTCTTAGATTTATCCTTCTAGCTAGTTCATTTCTAATAAATCCAGTAGAACATTTCAATCCTTCTAAAGTATCACTTTGAGATGTCTCGTCACCAAGTACGCTAACATATATCTTACAATATTTTAAATCTGGAGTAGTATCAACACTTACTACACTTGTCATATGATTAACTCTAGGATCCTTCAACCCTCTATTTAAAATATTACTAACTTCTCTTCTGATTTCTTCATTAATTTTAATAATTCTATTACTTCTTTTCTTCATTTCTACTCACCTTCTTATATTATGAGTAATACATATTTTAATATAAACCATATCATAGTTGTTATAAAGTTATTATCTTATAGGAAAGTTCTAATTAAGTATATGAAAAAGAACCGCTTTCATATGCGTCAAGGAAACTTTCCTAACGACTGGAAACTTGCTACGCAAGACGAGACGTAGTCTCTTTTCTTGACTATCTTGGTATCTCTTCCATAATATATGCTTCAACAATATCCCCTTCTTTTAGGTCATTGAATTTGCTGAGCATAATACCACATTCATATCCAGAGTTAACTTCTTTAACGTCATCCTTAAATCTCTTAAGTGATTCAAGTTCTCCTTCGTATATAACTATACCGTCACGAACAAGTCTGACTTTTGCATTTCTTGTGAATTTACCATCTTGTACATATGAACCTGCAATAGTTCCTACACTTGAAACTTTGAATGTCTGTCTAACTTCTGCATGACCTATAACTTTTTCTCTGTATTCTGGGTCAAGCATACCTTTCATAGCTGCTTCAATATCCTCAATGGCATTATATATTACTCTATACAAACGTATATCAATTTGTTCACTTTCAGCTACAGTTTTTGCACTGGCTTCAGGACGAACATTAAATCCTATAATAATAGCATTTGATGCAGATGCAAGCATTACATCAGATTCATTAATTGCACCTACTCCACCATGTATAACCTTAATCATAACTTCTTCGTTAGATAATTTTACAAGACTTTGTTTTACTGCTTCGACAGAACCTTGTACATCTGCCTTGACAACAATATTAAGTTCTTTCATATTACCAGCTTGTATTTGACTGAATAGGTCATCAAGAGTAACTTTTTGAGGTGTATTCTGAATAAGTTTCTCTCTATCTCTTCTAATTACTTTTTCAGCTACATGTCTAGCTTCTCTTTCATTCTTAGCAGTATAGAACGCATCTCCAGCTACAGGAACTTCAGATAATCCCAAAATCTCTACTGGTGTAGAAGGACCTGCCTGTTTAACTCTACGTCCTTTGTCATCAATCATGGCTCTTATCTTACCATATGATGTACCTGCAATAATAGCATCTCCAACCTTAAGGGTACCATTTTGAATAAGAACAGTTGCTACTGGACCTCTTCCTTTATCAAGCTGAGCTTCTACAATTGTACCGCTAGCTTTTTTATTAGGATTAGCTTTTAATTCTTCCATTTCAGACACTAAAAGAATCATTTCAAGTAATTGGTCAAGGCCTGTTTTTTCTATTGCTGAGACTGGTACACAAATAGTATCTCCACCCCAGTCTTCTGCTACTAAACCATATTCTACTAATTCTTGTTTAACTCTATCTTGATTAGCACCTGGTTTATCAATTTTATTGATAGCTACAATTATTTGTACATTAGCAGCTTTTGCGTGGTTTATAGCCTCAACTGTCTGAGGCATAACTCCATCATCAGCGGCAACAACTAGTATTGCTATATCTGTAGCCATAGCACCTCTTAGACGCATTGCTGTAAAAGCTTCATGACCAGGTGTATCCAAAAATGTAATGTCATTGTCATTTATAGTTACTACTGATGCACCAATATGCTGAGTTATTCCTCCAGCTTCTCTGGATGTAACATTACTTTCACGTATAGCATCCAATAGAGATGTTTTACCATGGTCAACATGACCCATAACTACAACTATAGGAGATCTAGTAACTAAATCCTCTTCATCGTCTGGTTCTTCAGCAAAAAATTCGTCAACTATATCTTTTTCTTCTTCTTCTTCTGTCAGGAAATCGAATTCTAGTGCAACTGAACTTGCTGTCTCATAATCAATTTCTTGATTAGCAGTAGCCATAATCCCTTTTAACATAAGAGATTTTACAATATCAGATGATTGCTTACCAAGTCTCTCTGCCAAATCTTTTACAGTTACATTGGTTGGTATTGTGATTACATCTAAATCTTCATTGTCATCTTCTATTTCTTGTGATTCCTTATTTGTATCTACTACCTTTTCATTATTTTCATCATTACTAGGAGCATAGTATTCAGTTACAATACTTGCTTCCTCGTCTGTCAATGAGCTCATATGATTTTTCACTTCGATATCAAATTCTTTTAACGTGTTAAGTAATTCTTTATTACTTAATCCAAGTTGTTTAGCGATTTCATATACGCGAACTTTTGACATATTACCACCTCCGCAAATTTAAGTCTTGAAATTAGTATTTTCTTCAATAGCTTTAGCAAATCCTTCATCTAGAATGCATATGGATGCTCTAATGTCTTTGCCAATAGCCCTACCCAATTCTTCTTTAGTACCAAACTCTATAAGCTTAACTTTATGTGTAAAACATATATTGTTAAATAGTTTTTTTGTATTTTTAGAAGAATCAGCTGCTACAATTACTAGCTTCGCAGTTTTGTTCTTTACAGCTTTTTCAGTCATGAATTCTCCTGAACTAAGCATTGAAGCCCGTTTACATAGTCCCAATAGAGAATAAACTTTTTTATCCATTTATTTTACTTAATTCCTCCTTAAGGGCACTATACACATCGCTTGGAATACTTGCTTTAAAAGAACGTTCTAAACCTTTATTCTTAATAGCTTTTTCAAGACATGTTATAGATGGACATATATATGCACCTCTACCATTTTTCTTACCAGTACTATCAATGGATATATTACCTTCTTTTGTCCTGACAACTCTAATCAACTGTCTTTTATCCTTCATTTCTTGGCAACCCGTGCATTTTCTTAAAGGTATTTTTCTAGCCATTTTCATCATTCCCTTCTTTATTGTTTTTATTAAGAATGGTTATGAAAGAAGTAAATACTAGTAAAGTTCTTCTTCGTCTAAAGAGTTCCTTGATAAAAGTGCTCCAAGTGTCTCTTCTTCAGTAATGAAATTAGTCTGTTTAGCTTGTGTTTCACTTTTAATATCAATTCTGTAACCAGTAAGTTTCGCAGCCAGTCTAGCATTCTGACCTTCTTTTCCAATTGCTAGAGATAATTGATAATCTGGAACCACCACCTTAGCACTCTTATCTTGCTCATTAACAATAACCTTCACTACTTTTGAAGGACTAAGAGCTGCTGATATGAATTTCACTGGGTCTTCATCCCAAGGGATAATATCAATTTTTTCTCCTCTTAGTTCATTTACAATGATTGATACTCTAGCACCATTATGACCTACACATGATCCTACTGGATCGACGTCTCTATTAGTTGAGTAAACTGCTATCTTTGTTCTAGAACCTGCTTCCCTAGAAATACCTTTTATTTCTACAACACCATCATGTACTTCTGGAACTTCTTGTTCAAATAATCTTTTGATGAGTTCTGGATGAGTTCGTGAAACATATACCTTAGGTCCTTTTGTACTTTCTTTTACTTCTAGGACATAGACCTTAAATCTTTCGTTAGGATAATATCTTTCACCTGGAACTTGTTCTTTATCAGCTAAGATAGCATCGATTTTACCTAAGTTAATAATTACATTATCTCTTACTTGTCTCTGGATAATACCAGTAATAACATCTTTTTCTTTAGTAATATATTGATTGAATATAACTTCTCTTTCAGCTTCTCTTATTTTCTGTACAACAACTTGCTTCGCTTTTTGAGCAGCTATTCTTCCAAAATTCTTAGGTGTTATCTCAATATTTATCATATCACCTAACTTATAAGTTGGATTTATTTTTTTTGCATCTTCCAATGAGATAGTAAGTTGTTTGTCTTCTACTTCTTCAACAACTTCTTTTTCAGCATAAACCGCAACATCACCTCTATCACGGTCGATCTCAACTTTTATATTTTGTGCAGTACCAAAGTTATTCTTACATGCTGTAACTAAAGAAACTTCAATTGTCTCAATTAATATATCCTTACTAATACCCTTTTCTTTCTCAATTTGGTTCAATGCTTCAATAAATTCAGCATTCATTTTAATCCTCCTCAGTATTTTTAATCTTATAGGAAAGCTCTTTAATTTAGCAAATGACATAAAAGCTTCTCATTTCAAAATATATTTAAAATAATATTGCCAGTCTAATAATTGCTATATCAGTCCTTGCAATAGACCAATCTTCACCATCTTCTAACTCAAGTGTTATACTATCATCGTCATAACTCTTTAACAAACCTACAAATTCTTTTTTCTTATTGATAGATTTGTATAATTTAACTTCTACTTTCTCACCTAGACTTCTTGCAAAATCTTTATCTTTCTTTAATGGTCTATCAAGTCCAGGAGAACTAACTTCTAATATATATGGTTCCTTAATTGGGTCCTTATCTTCAAATTCACTATCAAAAGCTCTACTTACAAGTTCACAATCATCTATTGTAACCCCACCGTCTTTATCAATAAAAATTCTTAGATACCAATTGGAAGCTTCTTTTACATATTCAACATCTACAAGTTCGAATCTATTCTCTTCTAGAATCGGAATCAATATCTCTTCTGCTAGTGTTTCCACATGTTCTCTAAATGACAAATTATATCACCCTTCTTTCTATTAGCTTATATACATAACAAGAGTGG
>NZ_BTPU01000074.1:0-209 GCF_036985595.1 Vallitalea maricola
CGTATATACACTATACGTTGCTTTTTAAATTATGGAAATAATCTCTTTGTATTTTATAACTTGACATTCCAGTAGCTGGAACATATAAACTTAGTATATAATTATAAGGAGGTAATAATGATGAGTAAAAATATTATGGAATTATGTTGGACACAAATTGAGGAATTCGATAAAGAAAAAACGGTAATGATGATTGGAATAGCACCTAT
>NZ_BTPU01000075.1:0-30645 GCF_036985595.1 Vallitalea maricola
TAAAATACAACTATTATACACGGGTTTTCACCGTACATTACGTTAATTGTGTGAGTTATAATTGTGTTGATATGTTATTGTATATATTTATTGTAGTCACCTTAATTATGATAAGATTAGTTGATTTTGGATTAGTTTGATGTAATGATAGTTTGGTTGATTTAGTTGTGGTTATAATGTTTCTTATTATTTTATGGTGTACATTTTTGTTTCGGGGATGTTAAGTTCGTTTATTATTGATAGGGGGTATTTTAGGTTGCATATTTCACTTTTTTTGTGGCAGTCGCTGCCTAGGGAAAAGAGAATGTTTTTCTTCAAGGCTTTTTTAAGGAAATTGGTGTTTGGTTCTTTCCATAGGCCGCTTATTTCTATTGCTACTTGATATTTTTCGCATAGAGTCAGTAGTTCTTCTTCCCATCTGTTGATGTAGTCGGTATCTATTAGTTGTTCGTAGAATGGTAGCACGGTGCAATGTCCTAGGATATCAACTTTGGTTCGTTGGAATGTTTTTGTTATGGTTTCAAGTATACCTTCTAGTATGTATCTGCAATCGGATGTTTTATATCTTTGTTTGTAGTTATCTCTGTGTCCGGCTCTGTATCCGAAATATTCGGATAACCAAGTACGTTGGTTTATGGTATCGTTGTAGGTATGTACACTTGATATTACATAGTCTAGTTTGCCTAATATTCTATCGGACCATTTAGTGTAGTCTCCTATGTTTGCCTCTACTCCTTTGTAAACATTGTATTGTTCTAATTTGTCAAGGTACTCCTCTATAGCACTCTCAGTAGTCATTTTAGAGCAGAAAACATGGTCAGAGATGCCGATCTTGTATCCTAAGCCATCTGCTACTTCCAGTATCTCTTCAACAGTGGCATCTCCATCCGAAAAAAGGGTATGTGTATGTAAATCTATTACGTCCATAATCACTGTTCCTTTCAAATATATATCATTTCCAAGTTATCTCTTTAATAAATTAAATTCATGTTATATTATATCTAATATATTTTAGCCACGCAATATACTTTTGCATATCTCCATTATTTACACGCACCATCCCAATACACATTTTACTATCTACATAGTTATTCCTTTACCACCAGATATCTTATTGAATATTAAAATAGATACAATAGTAGTAACAGTCAATATAGAAGCTAACGCCGCCGCAGTACCAAAACTTGCTCTGACAACTTCTGTATAGATAGCAACTGAAATAGTAGCCGTTTTACCAGTATACAGGATAACACTAGAACTTAATTCATTTATAGTAGTAATCCAGCTAAGTATCGCTCCTGATAATACTCCAGGTGCCATTAACCTTGCAGTTGTCTTGAAGAAAGTCTTCATTGGCGATACCCCTAGATTGATAGAAGCCTCTTCTATACTAGGATCTATCTGATATAATATAGCTGTACTCGACCTAATGGTATAAGGTAACTTTCTGATAACATATGCAATTATCAAAATCCATGCTGTACCAGCTAGCATAACTGGTCCTTTATTAAATGCTACGAGAAGACTGATACCAAGTACCGCTCCTGGAATAACATAAGGGAACATAATCAATATATCCAATAAACTGTTAACTTTTGATTTTTTTCTTACTATTAAATAGGATAGTAGTAAACCTGCAATAACCATTATTATGATAGCTATTGTTGAATATAGGAATGTATTAGATATATTAGTAGATAACTTGCTAATAATCATTTTATAGCTATCAAGACTGAAGCCTTTTACAAAGATAGGTCCATTAGTTTTTATAAATGAAGTTATGACAACCACAACTTGTTGAACCATAGCAATACCTGCTATAACCAAACAAAAAACTGTTAATCCTATTCTTTTACCTTTTGTTAATTTTACAACTTTAGGTGGTCTAAGTGAACTCATCATATAACTTTTTTTGGCAATCACTAGTTTCTGAACTAGGAGAATCGCTACAGCGCAAATGATTATAATAACACTTAACATACTTGCTATTGTAGCATTACCGCCGATTTCGCTCATATATTCTTCATATATTAGTACAGGCAGTACTTTATATCCTTCACCTATTAACATAGGTGTACCAAAATCAGCTAGAGAAGTCATGAATACCATTAATGCCCCTGCTGTTATAGTAGGTAGTATTAGTGGAAAAGTAATTGTAAATAGTTTCTTGATTCCAGATACCCCTAAGTTCTCTGCTGCCTCTTCAATTGATGAATCCATACTCTTGAGAGCTCCTGAAACAAAGAGATAAACATAAGGGAAGAACTTCAATGTGAATACTAATACTATGCCTGTCCATCCATATATAGTTGGTAATTCTATTCCAATATTTCTAAAGATATTGGTCAAGAATCCGTTTCTACCAAGTAATAATATCCAAGAATATGCCCCAATGAATGGTGGTGATAATAGGGATAGTATAATCATTATATTAATTAATGGCTTACCCCATATATTATAACGTGTAGTTATGTATGCCATTGGAAGACCTATCAATGTTGATAGAATAGTTGCTGTAATTACAACTGATAAACTATTAAAAAGTGTTTTATAATAATAAGGGTATTTGAAAAATTCTAAGTAATTGGCAAATGTAAATCCGCCTGTCTCTTGTGAAACAAAACTCTCTCTAAGCATTGAGAAGAAAGGATATATTAATACTACAGCTAATGTAGCGAATGCAATGATTCTTGTTACATTCCAGAAATTAAAGAATTTCCTTATTCTTTTCATTATAGGAGTACCTCCTCACCAGTGCTATCATAGATATGTATTCTATCAGAGGATAATATCAAGCTTACTTTATCACCGGATTTTCTTATATGAGATATGTCTTTTGTATATTCATTAACTTCAACAATCTGACCATTAGCAAGTCTAATTTCATAATTAATGAAATCACCTAGAAATGTACCGATGACGATTTCTCCATTCAATTCATCTTTTTTTGCATCTGTAATCATTATTTCTTCAGGTCTAGCGCCAACGATGACTTCACCTGTGTAATCATTCTTTAGATTCATATTAATGATCTTGTTGTTGATATTGATTCTAGTACCATTGGAATTTTTCTCTATCACTTTGCCTTTCAGATAATTAGAAGTACCTATGAAGTCACCTATAAAAGTGTTCTGTGGGTCTTTATATATTTCAACAGGTGTCCCTACTTGTTGAATTACTCCTAATTTCATAACTGCTATCCTGTCAGAAATAGCTAATGCTTCTTCTTGGTCATGTGTAACGTATATAGTAGTTATCTTAAGGTCTTTTTGAAGTTTTCTTATTATGGTTCTCATTTGAACACGTAATTTCGCATCAAGATTACTAAGTGGTTCATCCATCAATAATACATCTGGATGAATAACAATAGCTCTTGCCAGTGCGATTCTTTGCTGCTGTCCACCACTTAATTGTGATGGCTGTCTATCTTTGAATTGTGCCATTTGAACCATTTCCAAGGCTTCCATGACTCTTTTGTTAATTTCATCTTTATGTATCTTTCTAGCTTTTAAACCATATGCAACATTGTTGAAAACAGACATATGTGGGAATATTGCATAGTTCTGAAAAACCATTCCTATGTTTCTCTTATGGGCCGGAATATCATTTATCACTTTGTCTCCGAACGAGATATGTCCCCCATCTATACTATTGAAACCTGCAATCATTCTAAGTAGTGTTGTTTTTCCACAACCTGATGGACCAAGTAGTGTAAATAGTTCGCCTTCCTTAATAGTTAGATTAGCGTTATTTACTGCTTTGTAGTCACCATATATTTTTACGGCATTTTTTATGACAACTTGATGACTCATATTTGTTTCCTCCCAATATTCTTTTTTAGTATTTTTGTTTAGTATGATTAATCCACAAAAAGTAATTTGTACCTTCTTGCTTTTTGTGGATTAATCTTAGCATAACTATGATATTTTTATTTGAGTGATATAATCTATATTAATATTTTCCTATTACGATGTCTTTCCATTTTTTGATGATGTTTTCTTTGTTCTCTGATACCCACTCCAAATTATAATCTACTAATTTCATATCTGACATCTTAATTAAGTTATCAGCAGTCTTTACGTCATCACGAACTGGACGTGATGCAAAATTGTCTAATATGAATTGTTGAGTTTTAGCAGTAAGAACAAAATCCATGAATTTCTTTGCATTAGCTTCATTTTTAGCTCCTTTTATGATGGCAATACCATCTGGAACTGATGATGTACCTTCGCTTGGATACACAATACCTACTTCTGCTCCAGCATTTACATATTCCATAGCTGTTTTTTCAAGAGTCAATCCAACAGCATACTCTCCATCAGCAACACCTTTGTATACTCCTGATGAACCAGAGATTAGTTTTTCATCTAGATTACTGTAAAAATCTTTGATGAATTTCCATCCTTCATCTCCTTCGTTTTTATATGCAGTCAACATTGTTGCTAGAATTGTAAAAGATGAACCAGATCTTGTTGGATCGGCATATGCTATCTTACCTTTGTATTTTTCATCTAACAAATCACCCCATGAAGCTGGTACATCTTCAGGCTTAACGAGCTTTTTGTTGTACATGATAACCATTGGTAATGGGCTTGTACCAGTCCATGCATTTTCTCTATCAATAAAAGCAGCATCTACCATTTTGGCTTCTTCACTTTCATATGGTTCAAAATATTGTTTGAAGGCATTTAGTGATTCTGCTCCTCCACCCCACATAACATCGCCAAGTGCATTATTCTGTTCTGATTCGATTCTTTTTAATAATTCACCAGTACCTGCTGCAACAACTTCTACTTTGATTCCTGTTGTTTCTTGGAATTCCTTTACAATAGGATTAATCATATCTGCTTTATGAGGGCTATATACTACTAAACTATCAGTTTCATTTTCTTGTTTTGCATTTTCATCACTTGCTTTAATATCCTCAGTTGATTCTTTTACATTACTAGTATCCTTGTTGGTATTTTTCTCCTTATCTCCACAAGCTACTAAAGTAGTAACTCCTAATGCTAGAACCAATATTAATGTAATGATTTTTTTCATAATAATATGTCCTCCTTCATTTAATTAGATGAAATATACTCATATATAAGTTTATATATATAATATAAAGATTCTACAATTTCTACAATCCATTATTATGAACTTTTGTTTAAAATCATGAACTTTTTAGATATTATACTATTATCAAGTTATTAAACTTATATTTTATGTTAATAAAACCAATAATTCAAGCTGCAATTTAGCTGTTTTGTATATAATTAAGTTATGTTTAGTTTTTACTATTTCTACCTCCAGATTCAATTGTAAGATTTATTTTTAAATTAATTAATGCATTTTCAAAATAATCATTACTGCTATATTTATTATTTCTCCCACACTTAGTAATATACACAGTTGAATAAACTTATGAAACTTGAAGAAATATTAAAAAGCATTATACAGACAGAGGGGATTAAGTTTTTGCCATTCCTAAAAATAGTATGGATTTTATTGCAGCATCTGAGAATAAAAAAAAATGTACTTAATGAATTACATTTTCACAAGTAGCATTTTAAATGAAGAGACTGTCAGAAATTACTCATTTTCCGACAGTCCCTTAATGTATTAACTCAGTTTTTTCAGCATATGATTAATAATGTTATTATAAGCTTCATAGTCAAAAGAATATATCTCTTGGGGCTTTTTATAATTGATATCACTTAGACGCTCCCAATAAAAGACATCTTTTAACATATGATTTACTTCCTCTTTAGCATCAAAGGTGCTTACATAACGGTTAATAATTTCATAGTCCCTGATTCCTCTCTTAAGATTCATGTATCTTATGGTAAGTATAGGAATTCCATCTTTACCAGGATAGACAAAATTGGTATCCCCTGCCGGCCAATAGGGATACTTGATTGCAATTTTATTTAATGGGTCCTTAGGCCATGCGGTATAATTCCATCTTAAAAAACCATCTAAATCTAATACCCATGCTATCCAAGGAATTATGCGTGCTTCAATAGCTGGTGACTTAATAAATGTATTTGGATATTCTGGTCCACAGCATACATAATATGTAATTACTCCATCTACCTTCTCTTTAAGATCGTGTAGTTCTTCATACTTATCACATGTACATCCAAGAGAAGGGCAATAATCCACTACATGAGGTATATTTTCACCCATTAAATCAATATTATTAATAGCAACTTTATATTGAAACCCTTTTGCCATCTCATTGAATACACTTATTTTATTGATAAACTCATCCAGCTTTGCTGGTTCATCAGCAAGAATTCGAACCTTATGAATTAATCCTTTCTCTATAAAGAATTGTTCCAAAGCTTTTACATAACCAGCTAGCTCCTCTTTTTTTCTTATATAACGGAACAGATGCTGGTTTTCATCATAGTAGCGTAGTCGGATACCATCCTTTACATCCTCTATTATCCTACCGAAACCAACATCTTCAAAAAGCCAAATGTTGCTTAATCCAAAAACTTCTATTTCTTTATCAATACCATATTTTAAGCAAATATTAATATAGCGTTCCATAGCCGAAAAATCATACACCCACTGTCCCTCTTTTGAATAGACAATCCTTGCCATATTATATTCAAACAGATTAGAATCATCTATCTTGTTATGCATGGTATCTTGACCGGACCATGGCATTTCAGATACAATAACAGAAATAACTTTTTGACCTAGATTCGCTAAAGATTTAATGTAGTTTTCAATAATATCAAAATGTTCATCACTCCATAAATCCACATTATATTGCCTTGCTATATTGCTATTATGCTGCCATAAATCAAGATGGAACTGGTAATCTCTTGGATCATCTAAACTAATATCAAGGACTTCAAATTCATATTCAATCTCATGAATTAATACTTCATCCTCAAATAAATGTTTGTTATACAAAGAAATCATTGGTTTATAGATACCCTTTGGTATATGCTTATCAATAAAAATTTCTATCCATATAGCCTGTTCTTTTCCTGCTTCTACAATGATATTTTTTTGATTTAAAAGTAAATCAGATTTGTAGCAGCTATCATCATCTTGGATAAGACCTACCAAATGAACTTGAATATTTTCATTACTCATTCCATCTACATTCACTTCTACTCTTACTTCTTCAATGGTTCCTTTTGGATAAAAGGTGGTATCTTCATTAACACAAATCTGCATATCCTCATTGGATTTTAAAAGCAGTTGAGCTACTACCCAATCATTTTTACCACAATACTGCTTTTTAAACTCATTTTGATCATATGCTTTATCTTCAACAAGACTTCCATATATATATTTATAAGTTTCATCTTTCAACATATATTCTAAATTCATGCCTTCACCCTTTCCTATTTTCCTTTGTCCTTGTGTAAAAATAACTTGTATATTTTTTAATTAAATTATTTAACACCTTAGATTATTCTACTGATTGACAATAATAAATGCAAATATCATCTAATACTGCTTCCCCTGAGCTTTCAATAATTTCAATGGTTAATTCTTTTAATGATAGGGAAGGGAAATGACATATTGCCTTATGTCCAATATTATAGCCTTCATAAAGCAAAATTTCTTCACTTGCATAAGGATAGGGAGTTCCCTTTATAACAAACTTACGAACATGTTCACCATTCATTAAGTTTTCTTTAATGATGACATGATTCATTAAGATACCTTCCTCATTTTTATAAACATATTTATTTCCATCAACTAGAAATTCTTTCTTTGATGCCATAGGGCTGCTAAATCTTCTTTTAATTTCTGCACCAAATTCTAACAATCTCTTGCTATCTTTTTCAGGAACTAATCCCCTTCTATCTGGACCAATATTCATTAATAAATTCGTTCCTCTGCCTACAGAGTAATAGTAAATACCCATTAGTTCATCTAAACTTTTTATTGTATCTTCATCCTCATCACTATAGAACCAATTATCCTTACGTATACGGCAGTCGCATTCTGCTGGAAGCCATAAGCTGCCTTTTCCTCCTAAGTCGTCCATATCTTCTGTCTGAATAGAGAAGTGAACGCGATCCACTACGTTCCAACATGGTTTTGTTGCTACCCCTGATTCATTACCAATCCATCTAAAATCA
This sequence comes from Vallitalea maricola, assembly GCF_036985595.1. Lineage (NCBI taxonomy): Bacteria > Bacillati > Bacillota > Clostridia > Lachnospirales > Vallitaleaceae > Vallitalea > Vallitalea maricola. The sequence goes on from NZ_BTPU01000075.1 coordinate 8,103, forward strand.
GGATCACCCATACTAAATATTAGAATATTGGGTTGAAGACTTCTCACTTTTTTCGTTATATCACCCCAGTGATAGGTACATCTCTCCGATCCACATCCATCAAACCATATGAGATCAATAGCTCCATAATGACTCATCAGCTCCGATAACTGGTTGATAATATATTGATTATATTCCTGTTCACTCATGTTACAGTCAAAAATACTAAAGTCCGCAGGGGAATAGTAAAGCCCCGCCTTAATGTCGTATTTTTTACATGCATCAACAAATTCTTTTACAACATCACCTTTTCCATCTCGCCATTGACAGTTTTTAACGCAGTTATCTGTATAAGCAGAAGGCCAGAGACAGAATCCATCATGATGTTTAGTCGTCATGATAGCATATCTGAATCCTGCCTCTTTTACGGTTCTAATCCATTGTTCACAGTCTAAGTCTACGGGATTAAAGGAATGGATATCCATATTCTTACCATCCCAATCCACATGGGCTTCATTAAATGTACGAATACCAAAATGGAAAAATATACCTTGCTCTAAATCTTGGTATATCAATTGGTTTTTATTGGGTTTAATCATATCTAATCTCCTTTCCAAATGAGCTGATTTCATGTTATCAGCGGAAGAGCATCATTTCTCTTAAAAAAATAATATTATTACTCATTAACTTACTGCTAGTTTGTGTTCTCAAACATTACAGGAAGCATAGAAAAGGTTGATTTCATCACCCCTTGCATTTGATTTTCATTTTGGTGATGTAATCAACAATTTTTTTTAAAAGCAGAAGCATGGATACCTCTGCTTTTTATAAAATATTTTTTTCACAATTGATTCTTTTAACAGACTATTAGATTTACTCCTTATAAAATATCTTAACTTCCCCCAATTGTTTTTCCCATGCTCCAGCACCAGCAATCTCTATTTTCAGATAATTGGTCCCTGTAGGTATGTTTTCTAAGGGCATGTATGTTTTCTTCCTCCATACAATATCTGTCCATACACCGTCTGTGCTTTCATGTTGAATTTTTTGCCAATTCTCACCGTCAGAAGAGATATAGAAGTTAATGTCATCGTACGCTTTATAATGATACATTGTTGCTTCAAAATTATTTATATTGTTAACATGATAGATAATATTCTGATTCTCTTCATTCATCCTCTTAACTCTAGATGTATCACCATCAAATTTATTAGGATTCGTACTATCCAAGATCATTCCCTCTGAATGAGCATGGGTTTTACTCCAATCATCCAATCCATCAGTCAACGTTTGAATTTGACCTGTTGATCCATTAGCACCTGTGAAAGTGGTTACACTGTTAGGCGATAAATGAAGAGTGTATGTATTGTTACTATTGATATCATTAGCATAAATATTAGGACTTAGCTCTAAATTATTGTTAGCATTTGTAACATAAGGTGTTATATAAGCTGCACTAAAACCATCCGCCGACAACTGAACATCCACCGTACTATTGTTATCATTTATTGCTACGATTGCAAAATCACCTGTTTGAGGGTCTTTATACGCGGATAAATAGACCCCACTTGCAGGATTGGAGGATGATGTGTTAATACGAACATACTCAGGTCGAATAAAACGGCTGTAATTGCCTAACGTATATAGAGCTTTTCTTGCTTCATATGTATTATTTTCTATATCAATATAGACTAACCCCTCTGAAACCCTAGACCCAACTGCACCTAACCAATACAAGTAAGCATTTGCTTCTGCCTTTGTCATAAAGTCATGTACATTTTTAGCCCAATATAAGCCATCATCTATATCCGTTTTCAATTCTCCTGTATCAGAAACCTCTGTCATCCATAATTTTTTATTGTGCTGTTTTGGAGAAGACAAATATTTAACTGGGTATAACCATTGCTGATAGCTATGCATACCAACAATATCTAAATTAGCACAGGCGGCAGGATCCTCTAAGGTAGGTTTAATGTCCCTATCTCTCCAAAATGCTGATTCATTGGCTATGACCTTCACATCATTGATTCCATGACTAGAAAACGCTTGTTTGATGTAGTCACGAATAAAGGTCTTAGTTTCTTCACCTGACCAAGTACAGCATTGCCAAGAAACGATGATATCTGTGATAGGTTCAGGTTCGTTTGAAATAGATATACCATAAAAATCCAAACCATAGTTCTCCTCGTATTGTGTTATATAATTGGCTAGATACTCTGCATAATCATCGTAACATTCATATTTTAGCTTTCCACCATTAATGCTGTTTTCTGTTTTCATCCATAAGGGAGGTGTCCACACGGTGCTTATTAGCTTATCCACATTGTATTGATTCTGGGCTTGCTGCATAACCCATGCTTGTTCAAAACCAACAGTAGGATCATAGACCCCTGGTTCAGGACAGAAATCCCATAACACTTCTGTTCGAAGAATAGAGGCTCCCATACCATCTGTCCTTGAAAAAAGTATATCTAACACTTCTTGCCTTGTAGAATCTTCAAGGTTGTATAGATTTGTTGCCTGATTGCCTGTCTGTGAAAAACCGAACCCATCAATCTCCTGTCTCACATCGTCCCAATATATTGTTACATTACTCTGTGCATAAATGATGTGACTTGGTGTCATTATTAATGAAACGAACAAAAAAGCGGCCCCCATAATTAAAGCTTTTAACCTTAGATATTTCTTCATTAATAATACCTCCTCTTTTATTTTAATGAATCCATATTATTTTTTTTGCAAAATATTGAGTTTATTTCTTGTTAGCTAAGAATTCATCAACTTGTCGTTGTTTTTCAGCGATTATTTTTTCTGAACCATTAGCTTTTACTTTTTCAAGATACTTTTTAACACCTTCCTCAGGCTCCATAACACCGACAGCTAAAGATGTGGAAAATTCATCTCCAACGTTTTTGCAGGCAGCAATTTCTGATTTAACACTTGAGCTGTCAAAGGAAAAACCTAATAATGGGGATTGCTCCGCAGCTTCATTAAATGCTTTGAATTGCTCCCATTTATCTTCAGCTTCTTGTACTCTTAAATAGTTCAAGAATTGGTTTTGGAACATCCATTGTGATGATGGATAATATCTACTTGTTTGAGCTGTTACTCCTTCAGGAAAATCAATGACATTCTCTTTTACTTTAACATAATGGACATCTTCTATACCAAAGTTCAACAAGTTATTTAAAAATTTATCAGTATTTAATAGCTCTAAAAACATCATACATCTTTCTGGATTTTTACTTGTTCTTGAAATGGCTATCATTGAACCTGTTACATCTTCTGTTGTTGTTTTAATTTTCCCTATAGGGATACCGATTAATTCAACACCTAGCTGAGTTGACATTTCAGCATCTTTACCTGGTTTATAGTTCATATAAGTGGCGAACATATTAGGGACACTCTCTTGAGCTGTGATGGCATCTTCATTGATATAACCTTTATTATTCCATTTATAAGCTAATTTTAGCATGGCCATATGTTCCGGCTGTTCTTCACCATATTCTATTTTTCCTGTTCTAGGATTATAAACTCCAAGAGTTGAACCAACTGCATCATTTAAATTATTAAATTGAGGCAATCCCATTCCATTGCAATAATAAGGATAGATTCCTGGTTCATTTTCTTTGATAACCTCTAGCATAGGCTCCAAAATGGGTTCAAAATCATCCATAGATTTAATTTTACTTATATCAAAATTGTATTTGTCTACGAGGTCTTTTCTGAAAAACAAACCTCTGGCACTTGCTATTTCTTTATTGGTTGGAAGGGCATACAATTCATTGTTAACTTTAGGACCTTCAAAGAGTGCAGGATGTAATAATTCCTTTGTTTTTGGTGCATATGTATCAATTAAATCATTTAATGGCACAAATGCTTTTTTAGAAACATTTGTATAATATTCATACCAAGATGCAGTGAATAACATATCTAATTCATCACCTGTAGCCATCATTAAATTGGTTTTTTCTAAATAAGCCGACCATTCGATAGGATCAAGATCAATTGAAGCATTTATCTTATCTTTCAAATACTCATTGATTGCCTCTTCCACCATGACCTCGTCTTTTTGAGGAGAGCCTGGATAAGTAAGCTTTATGGTGACATGTTCTAATTCTTCTCCTTCTGTTCCACTATCTTTTGTTTGCTCATTTGATTGGCCACTTGGTGCATTACTTTCTTTTGTATCGACCTTTTTCCCACAAGCAGTCATTGATAATGTTAAAATGATAACTAACATTATTGTAACTATTTTTTTCATAAATAACTACCTCCACTTCGTTTTTATAAAGATATATATGGAAATTTGCATAATCGTTTTTAATGTCCCCTCTAAGAGTGGTTTGACACTAAAGAAGTACTCACCCTTACAGTTAATAAAGACAATTATACAAACTTCTGTTTAAATAATTACTTATGTAATTATTTCAACCTTTGATTGAACCTATGGTCAACCCTTTAACAAAATATTTTTGAAAATAGGGATACGCTAAGGCAATAGGCCCTATTGCAATGAGTACCATTGCAAATCTAACGGTTTGCTTGGGTAATACACTTAGCCCTATGTCTTGCGATGAATTCTGACCAAATTTTAATAGGTACTGTACATTCATGAGAGCTGTATACATAGTATATTGTAAGGTATATAATTTTTTGTCTGATATGTATAATAAACTTGAAAACCAATCGTTCCAATAAGTCAAAGTATCAAATAATGCTATTGTTGCTATGGCAGGCTTGGAAAGAGGTAATACCATTTGGTAAAAAATCCGAAATTCACTGGCACCATCGATTTTTGCAGATTCTAATATAGACTTTGGGACACTCTGTTGATAAAAAGTCCTAACAATTAAAACGCTAAAAGGACTCATCATTAAAGGTATAATTAATGCATAAATGGTATTTTTCATGTGAAAGACTTGTGTATTGAAAAAATAAGTTGAAACAAGCCCTCCATTAAAAAGCATTGTAAAAAATATATAGAATGTAAAAAATTTTTTTGCTGGAAAATCATTTCGTGAAATGGGATAGGCATATAATGCTATGCATAACACACTAAGAAACGTCCCTACTACCGTTGCAAATATGGATACACCATATGCCCTTGCTATACTTGTTATATCTCGAAATAAAAATTTATAAGCCTCTAAACTGAATTCTTTAGGAATAAAATTGAATCCATGTAGTATGATTTCATTTTCACTGGTAAAGGAAATACCTAAAATTAGTAATACAGGTGCAACGCATATAATGGAATATACAATAAAAAAAACATTTAATATTACGTTTGACCGATTAGATATAGCGTTTATTCTTGCTTTTTTACTCACAATAATACCCTCCTAAAATAATGCACTTTCTGAATCAATTTTCTTAACGATCCAGTTTGTTGTCAATACGAGTATAAATCCAACAAGGGATTGATACAATCCTGCTGCTGCTGCCATACCTAAATCACCTAAATTCATCATTGCACGATAGACAAATGTGTCAATAACTTGAGTTGTTGGAAATAAAGCTCCAGAATCCATAGGAACATTATAGAACAAACCAAAATCAGAGTAGAATATTTTGCCTATTGCCATTATGGTTAATATAATCATAATAGGTTTAATGCCTGGTAATGTAATATACTTTATTTGTTTCCATTTATTAGCCCCATCAATGGTAGCTGCTTCATATAACTCTGGAGCAATACCTAATATAGCGGCTAGATATACCACCGTTGAATAGCCTAGATACTTCCAAGTATTCACAAATGTTAAAATAAGCGGCCAATATTTAGGTTCAGCATAAAAATTGATTTTGTCTATACCTAATGCAGTCAACATCTTAGTGTTTAAAAATCCATTTTCCATTCCCAAGAATGCTAATACCATATAGGCTACAACCACCATTGATAAGAAATAGGGAAAGAAAAATAAGCTTTGATAAACTTTAGCTGCAAATCGATTTCTGATTTCACTAAGAGCAATAGCAAAAGCTACTGCCAAAAATAATCCTAAAAATATAAAAACCAAATTATATAATAAAGTATTTCTTGTAATCAATAAAGCATCATTTGTTTTAAATAAAAATTCAAAATTTCTTAACCCAACCCAGGGACTACCGAACAGGCCATCCGCATAATTCATATCTTTAAAAGCAATAATTATTCCTCCCATAGGTAAATATCGCATGCATAATACTATAATAAATCCTGGGAGCATCATGAGATAAAGGGGATAATATTTCAAGTGTTTCTTTAATTTTTTCATTTAGTCACCTCTTTTGTTATTGAGATAATGGCATAATAAAGCACTTTAGGCTCTTTAACCTTTATCTTAGTTAAATTATATATTTATCCTGAAATAAGTAAATTCAAATATCTATAATTCAATTTAAATATCTATAAATTTACTAAAGATTAATTTTTAAAACAATGAAGCGTTTCCTTTTGTAACTCTATGTTTTTGTTAATTAATGATAAGCGTTGCTTGACACAATCCAAAGAACGAAAGGCATCCGACGGTGTCTGAAATGTAAAATCCATTAATTTTTCTAGAGTCGTTACTGCAACATGAATTCGTGTATCACTTGATGCATAATAAATATAGACTTCATGACGCTCATTGACAATGACACCATTACAAAAAATAACGTTGGATACATCTCCGATTCTTTCACTATCATATGGAGCAATAAAATATCCACCCGGCTTTGCTATTATCCTTTTGGGATTTTGTAGACTTGTTGCAAATGCATATAAGACATACCGTAAACCTGCTGCTGTATTTCTTACACCATGAGCTATATGGATCCATCCTTTATCCGTTTTAATGGGAGCTGGTCCTTGACCATTTTTAATTTCATAGACTGTATGATATTTTTTTTCATTAATAACCGTTTCTTCTTTGATTATTGGATTTAATATATCCTCACATAATCCAAATGCAATACCGCCGCCTGAACCAGTGGAAATAAATCCATCTTGGGGCCTAGTATAGAATGCATACTGGGAGTTAACAAACTCAGGATGTAAGACTACATTTCTTTGTTGTGGTGAAGGTGTTTTAATATTAGGGAGTCTTTCCCATGTTTTTAAATCTTTTGTCCGAACTAATCCAGCCTTAGCGATTGCTCTTGATGTATCTGATTGAGACACTTCTAAATCTTTACTTTCAGAGCAGTAAACACCATAAATCCACCCATCTTCGTGTTTAACCAGCCGCATATCGTACATATTGGTTTCTTCTTTATCCACATCTTCCCAATATATTGGAGCATTAATAAAGCGAAAATTATCTATACCATTATCACTTTCTGCAACAGCAAAAAAAGATTTTCTATCAAAACCCTCTACTCGACATACGAGATAATATTTGTTATTTAAGTAGATAGCTGCGGGATTAAATATAGCATTTACCCCTAATCTTTCTAAGAAATGGGGATTACTTTCTTTGTTCAAGTCAAACCGCCATTGTAGAGGTATATGATGTCTTGTAAGTACAGGATACTTATATCTATCATATATACCATTATAAAAATCTTCATTTTTCACATTAGTTCTTCTTATTAATTTTTCTTGTTTTTCTAAAAGTTCATAGTATTTTTCATGTATCATTTTGTAGTATCCTTTCTATTCATTATTTCAATACATGTAAAGAATAAATATTAAGAATTTTATGAGATAATGCGTCTTTCCCTCTTCTTTCTTAAATTATATAGACTTATCAAAATAAGTAAATTTCAATTCCTATGATTTCATTAAAATATCTACACAACCAAAAGAATGTTTACTATTACAAAGGAGCTGTTGCATTAACGCTAATGCAACAGCTCCGCTTTTTTTGCAAATTCACTTTATTTTTTGATATACCTTAATCAACTAAAACATGAAAGATTTTATACATAACTACAGCTGTTTCTGCTCTTGTTGTACTATTTAATGGATATAGCTTTGTTCCACTGCCTTGAATCAATCCTGATCTTATCATTGAATCAACGCTACTTAATGCATATCCAGATACTTGTGATGCATCATCAAATGTATTTATGTTTTTCATTGACTCTTCATTTAATGATTTTCCAACTACCTTTAAGGATTTTTCTAAAAGAATCATCATATCTTGTCTTGTTATAAATTCTTTTGGATTGAACTTATTATTTCCTACTCCATTTGTTATACCTAATTTTTTAGCTATTCCTATAGCATTATAGTAATAAGCATTTTCATCTACATCTTCAAAATTAGTATCAAATTCTGACTTCAATTCTAGTGTTCTTACAACTAAAGTTAAAAAGTCAGCTCTAGTGATGCACTCTGCTGGGGCATATGTTTTATTAGATGTTCCATTAATTATACCCTTTGAAGCTAATACTTGTATTTGATTTTTTGCCCACTGATAATTAGTAATATCATCAAAAGTTTTTTCAACAAAGGCAATCGCATATTTACTAAAATGTGTTGTAGTAAATGTTACTTTTCCTGTGTCAGTATTATATCTACCATTTGTTATTGGGACTATTTCATTGTTTTCATTTACATACCATACAACAATATGCTCGGGATTATTTAATTCTTCCTTTGTTGGCTCATAGTCAATACTAATTTTAACAGGTGCATTTGGATTATTCCATTTAACACTTTCATTTCCAAGTTTTGCAGTAAGATTGATAACAGGTCTATTTCCAATCTTTTCTTTCACATCTTTATCTAGATTTGATTTATCCACTTTTGAAATTGTTATTTCAACTTTATCATCTTTGTTAACTTTATAGTTATTAAACATATTAGTTGGTATTGTAACATTTCCAATGCCTGTTTTAATCTTTATTTTTTGCTGTTCATTGACAGCTGCTACTATAGTTGCTGGTATATCTTGTGTATAATCTTTGGCACCTATAATTTGTGGCACGTCTAATATTACTTTTTTAATTCCATTCTTGTCTTTATTAGCTAAATCCATTGCTTCCTCCAGCTTAGACTGGCTAACAGTAGATTTAACACTGCCACCATTATGTGAGACAGGTATCTTAATAATTGCAGAGCCTTCTTCATCTATAATAATGCTAGTATTATCTTGATCTTGATTATCTTGACCTTGGTTATCCTCATCTTGATTATCTTCACCTTGGTTATCTTGATCTTGATTATCTCCACCTTGATCGTTATCATTAGTATTCTTTTTAAACTTAGCTATGAATACTGTTCCTTGTGCACCATGAACATCAACAGAAAACTTAATGCTTGGAGTCATTTGTTGTACTGTTATTCCTTCATTGTGTAAAACTTCTTCTGCTACCTGCTTATTAATTTCTACATTGATTACTCCATTATTCTCCATAGTTGGATCAGTAACAGATACTTCAATGTATTTTTCAGTTTCTTTAACCATAACAGAAGCTTTTTTATCTACAGAAATTATATCTATTGTATTAAGATTATCTGTCCAGAAGTTAGCAGCAATTACGTTTAATTCTTTTTCTTTTACAGCTTGTACTTCTGTATTATTCGCAAGTATTTCTATTTCAGGCTGTTTTGAATAACTTTCAACTTGTTCTTTTGTTTTATTTGGTAGAAGTACATACTCATATGTTGCATCTACTGGATTTTCTCCATGATTGAACCACATAGTAACATAGTTTCTTGTTATTTCATCTGTTGAACCACCATTATTTATTGCGTTCCATGTTCCTGTTCTAGCTTCTCTTAGCATATTTATTTCTTGGTTGTTAGGGAAGTAATATCCTATATCAGATCCCTCTACTTTTCCTTGCAAATGTGCCCAAGTTACTTGTTTTGTATCATTCCAGCCAAGTGTGTCTGATACCTCTTGTCCATCTACTGTCAATACATCATTTCCAATATCTGATATTTTTCTATTTTCAACAATTGTTTCAATAGTTCTTCCATCAGTAGTATTGATACCAGAACCAAGTGCTACTACTTCATCATCAAACATAAACCAAGATTTTTTAGCTTGTAATGTTGATTGCATTGACCCTATTGCAGTACTCTTATCAAGGAGCATTCCTGCAACACCATAATTTCCTAATGATGTTCCTCCAACCCAAGAACTAGGAGATTTGAATTTTTTCCAATCGCCAGCTGATACAATATCATTAGTATCTATTGTGGTTCCTGGAAGTCTCTTGTAATCTATTGTTGGCCAATAATCATCATTATATTGAGTTAAATCATTGTTGTATAAGTAGGTCATTCCATCCCCTGTATGGAAGCCTTTTTTGTTTTCCCCGTTTCCAATTTCATAGGCTGCAATTCTATTGGAATACATACTTAATCCTAGAGTAAAATCAGCTGTTCTATGAACTACACGATCCATATTATACAAACCAAAATGTCCTATTTGTTCGCCTTCAGCTTTTATAGGTGAGTATATAATATCATTTGCAAGCTTCTTAAGATATGGAGTTTTCATAGTTTCAACTAAATTCAGATACTCATTTTGCTCATTCCAGTATTTTATCATGCTGATATATTGGTATCTGTACTCTTCTCGAGCAATATTTATATATTTTAGAGTACTAGCAATAATGCCACGGCCATGACCAATATCTCGAGCAGTTTCTCTAGATATTGCTCTTCCACTAACCATATCCATCATAAGTCCTTTATACATAACTGGCTTAAAGTGTTTTAAAATATAATCATATATGTTATTTACATTTTCATCTACTACTTTATATTCTGTATCATTTAATAAATATATAACATCTGCTAAACCACCTAGTAAAACACTTCCATATGTCCCAGTATATGCTATGTCATTATGTTGAACAAATGAGCCATCTGTATAGAATCCATCACCTTTTTTAACATACTTAACAACATCTCCTAGTGAGTTTCTTACTAGCATTAGTTTCTCTGAATCTTTAACCAATACTCCTCTTACTCCTACTACAAGACATAAGTCTATCCTGTTAGCTCCTGTACTTGCATATTGTTGATATATCATTTTTTTAGGATTTGGAACATAATAATCTATTACATCCGTATATTTTTCAATTACTTCATCTGTTAAATAATCATATAATAACACTAATATATTATTGAGATTTTTAGGTATTCCTATTTCCCAGAACCACCAGTTGCCAGGATACTTATTGTATTTTATATAGGCATTAGAATGGAGAAATTCAAGGCCTGTCATAATATCCTGCAATAATTCAGCGTTATTATAGTATTCTGACCCTGCCATGGCAAAACCTTTAGCCATCGTTACTAAGTTGGCATAGTTACTATTAATATTATCTGGATTACTAAAGTCACTGTATTCTTCCCATAAATAGGTTTTATCTTTTTGCATACTTTCCCAAACTGTTTTAACCTCTTCGTCTAATTCTTGTATGCTTTTATTAATATATTCATTATCAGAAAGAACATCTGTAACAAGTGTATTTTTCCAATTTAATCTCATCTTATCAAATTCATCTACAACATGCTCTGTCACAGTAACTTCACATGTAGCTTTATGCCCTCCATCAATTGAGGTCGCTGTAATAACAGCAGTTCCTTGTTTTATGCCTTTAACCAAACCATTCTCATTAACAACTGCTATTCCTTCATCTGATGAGCTCCAAACTATATTTTGATTTTCAGCATAATATGGTTCTATTGATGGACTAATTTCCATTACTCTTCCCTCTTCAAGGGTTATAGATGTTTTATTAAGGCTTACAGCCTCAACATGAATATCTCCATCCACTACTGTAACTTTACATTCTGTTTTTACTTGTGGATCTACAAGAGATAATGCTGTTATAGCAGCCTCTCCAGTACTTATACCTGTAACTAATCCGCCTACTACAGTAGCTACCTCTTCATTTGAAGAATACCACATTACATCTTTAGCTGAGTCAGCAGGTATAACAGTACTACTTAATGTGAATGAATCATTAATGGATACTTTTCGTTCATTTATTTTTCGTCCGCCCTCATTTAAAATAATATCTGTAGGAGATGGAGAACCTTTGAGAACCTTAACATCATCCATCCACAAAGTTCCTGTTGCTCCTTCACCGGCTCTCCATGTTCCATGTACTAATTCTACTTTTATATTTGTTGATGTATCATATTTAACTTCATATTGTCCACTAAGCCTTGTCCAGTCATGTGTTCCTTCTTGAGTAAATTTGATATCTGCTCTTCCATCCCAATCAGGCTTATTTCCATTACTATCAACTTCATAAACCCTTAATGTAAATGTATTCTTCTCAGACTGTGTTGTACTTATATCCTGTGTTTTTATCCATGTACTAAAATCAAATATATCTCCTTTTTTAGCAGGTATTGCTTGATATAGCCAGTCAAATGAATTGTTCATTTCAACCTTAACACTTTGGTTTCCTTCATGGCTAGTTGTGTTATCTATACTAAACGTAGCTTTATTATATCCAGTATATCCCCATTCTTCTGGTTTTTCTCCATTAATCCACTTGCTGCTGGTTGTAGTTACAACATCCTCGAAACTGCTATTCATAACCACATTTACTTGTCCTGATACTAGTTCAATAACATTTACGTTCAGTGTCGTTACAATACTTGGATTAGTTGCAGATGCAACTGTAATAACTGCATTACCTGCTTTTATTCCTTCTATCACTATATTATCAAATATTCCTTTTTTTGCAATTGCGATTGTTTCATCTGAAGATGTCACAACTAATGCTCTATCTGTAGCATTTGATGGTAGAATTTCAGTATTTACTGTAATTTGTCCATCTTTACCTACAATCACATAATTTGAATCTAATGTTATGCTTTCCATTGCAATTTCTTCTATAGGAGTATCGTCTTTAACAAATTTGGCAGTGAACACTTCTCCTCTTGCATCCTTAACATTAACAGCAAATTTAATAGTTGGGAACATTTGATATACAGTTATATTATCATTGTTTAATAACTCTTCACTTGCTCTCCCATCAACCTCTACTACTATTTCTCCATCGTTTTTCATAGTTGGATCTGAAACTGCTACTTCAATGTATTCTTCTGTTTCTTTAACCATTACTGAAGATTTTTTATTAACAGTAATATTATCTACTTTCTGAATGGATTCAGTCCAGAAATTAGCTCCTATTATTCCTAAATTACGTTCTTTAACAGCTTGTACTTCAGGTGTATTCATTAGTATTTCAATATCTGATGAACTTGCATAGTCGCTTACTTCTTGTACTGTTTTGTTAGGTAACAGAACATATTCATAAGTTGCATCTTGTGGATTCATTCCATGATCTGCCCACATAGTCATATAGTTTCTAGTTATTTCATCAGTACTTCCAGTACTGCTTATATCACTCCAGCTTCCAGTTCTTTGTTCTCTAAGCATATTTACATATGTGTTATTAGGGAAGTAATATCCTATGTCGGCTCCCTGGACTTTTCCTTGTAAATGTGCCCAGCTTATTTCTTTTGATTCATTCCATCCAAGTGTATTAGAAACGACTTGTCCATCTACTGTAAAAACATCATTTCCTTCATTTGAAATTTTTCTATTATCTATAATTGTTTCAATAGTTCTACCATCAGTGGTTTTTATTCCAGAACCAAGTGCCACTATTTCGTCATCAAACATAAACCAAGATTTTTTTCCTTGTAGTGTTGATTTCATTGTTCCTAATGCAGTACTTTTGTCAAGGAACATTCCTGCAACACCATAATTATCTAAGTTTGTTCCTCCTACCCAATCTTGTGGAGATCTCATATTGCTCCAACTATCTTGTGTAGCAATTGGATTAGTGTCAACTGTTGTTCCAGGAAGTCTTTTATAATCTACTGTTGGCCAGAACTCCTCATTATATTGTGATAAATCATTGTTATACAAATAAGTCATTCCGTCAGCTGTATGAAAACCTCTTTTATTCTCACCATTTATTGTTTCAAAAGCAGATATTCTGCTGGAGTACATACTTAATCCAAATGTAAAATCAGATTTTCTATGAACAATTCTATCCATTTCATAAAATCCAAAGTGTCCTATTTGCTCTCCTTCTGCTGCTATTGGTGAATTTAATACCTCTTTTATTAATGATATCATATATGGCGTATTACCTACCAGCTCAAGAGCAGCATTCTGTTCAACTAAATATTTTACGAAACTAGTATATTCAGTTTTATATGATTCTGGTGCAAATTTAATAAACTTTATAATATTTGAAATTACACCTTTACCACGAGAGATATCTTGACCATCTCTTGATATAGCTCTTCCATTCACCATATCCATCATTAATCCTTTATAAATAAGCGGTTTCCAAGATGTTAAAATATAATCATATATTTTTTTAACACTTTCATCAACGATTGTATAGCTTGTACCCTCTATTAAATACATTACATCTGCTAATCCGCTTAATAATACCGCACCATATGTACCTGTATATGGTATATCTGTATGTTGAATAAAAGAACCATCTCCATAAAATCCATCGCCGCTTTCAACAATCTTAACTAGATCTCCTAAAGCATCTCTTACCATCATTAATTTTTGTGAATCTTTTACTATTACTCCTCTAACACCTACTATAATACATTTATCTGTTCTATTTCCACCTGTACTTATTCCACCATTCCATATTGTTGGATCGGGTGAAAATGTTTCAATTGCATTCATATAATTTGTAATTTGTTCATCAGTTAAGTATTCATAAACTAAGACTACTATATTATTTAGAATTTTAGGTATTCCAATTTCCCAATACCATCCATTGCCTATGTAGCCTTCACCTTGTTCGTTATACCAATTTTGGTAAAGCCAATCTAATCCTTCAATAATATCTTTTAATAAGTAAGCATTACCATGATATTGTGAACCTGGCATTGCGTATCCTTTTGCCATAGTAAAAAGATTATTATAACTATTATTAATATGAGATTTTAATTCTTCAGCGTTACTAGTTTTACTTGCATCATTATGATATTCTTCCCATAAATAATTTCTATTATAATCTTTAACCATGGTTTCCCATATAGTTTTAACCTCTTCATCTAATGCATTTGTGTAATCTATTATAGATTGATCTTCATATTCTTTATCTGCTACAATGTAGTTTTTCCATTGCAATCTCATCATATCAAATTCATCTTGTGAATACTCTGTTACAGTAATTTCACAGGTTGCTTCATAACCACCATCAGCAGTTATAACTGTAATGGTTGCTGTTCCTGGATTAATTCCTTTGACTATTCCATCTGAAACAGTAGCGATACTTGCATCGGAAGTACTCCATTGTAAATCTTTATTTGTTGCATTAATTGGTTCAATAATAGGATTAAGAATCAAACCTTTGCCTTTTGGAATTTCAGCACTTGTTTGGTCAAGACTAACTGACTGCACACTAATATCACCATCAATTACTGTAACAACATAATCTGTTTTTATTTCTGGATTTTCGTCTGATGTTGCTGTAATAGTCGCTGTACCAGTGCTTATTGCTGTTACTAGTCCATTTTCTACTGTTGCTATTGTATCATCAGATGTGCTCCATGTTACATTCTTATTTATTGCAATGTCAGGTAGGACTGTATAATTAATATTAAATACCTCTCCTACTGATGCTGTTCTACTATTTTCTTCAAAAACAATATCTGACACGTCTGTTGATTTTTTTATTACTTTAACATCATCCATCCATAATATACCCGTTGCTCCTTCACCAGTTTTCCAGGTTCCATGAACTAATTGTACTATTATATGTGATGCTGTATCAGATTTAACTTCATATTGTCCACTAAGTTCTGTCCAATCATATGTTCCTTCTTGATTGAATGTGATATCTGCTCTTCCATCCCAATCTAATTTAGTACCATCATTATCTACTTCATATACTCTTAATGTAAATGTATTATTTGCAGACTGGGTTGTGCTTATATCTTGTGTTTTTATCCATCCACTAACATCAAATATATCTCCTTTTTGAGCCGGTATTGCTTGAGTTAACCAGTCAAATGAATTATCCATTTCAACCTTAACACTTTGATTTCCTTCGTGACTAATTGTGTTATCTATACTAAATATAGCATTTAATCTAGAAGCTTCATATCCCCAATCTTTTGGTTTTTGTCCATTAATCCACTTACTATCAGCTATAGCTTCAACATCTTCGAATCCACCATTAGATAATAGATTTCCATTATCTATGACAACAACCTGACCTATAACTTCAACATTACATGTGGCACTTATTTCAGGGTTATTCGATAAGGCTGCTGTAATAACCGCATTTCCTTCTTGCACCCCTGTTACTACTCCGTCTTGTACTGTTGCTACAGAGTCATCTGAAGAGATCCATGTTATTTGGGAATCAGCAGGAGATACTGTGGCAGTTAACGTATCTGTATTATTTACTTCTATTGTTGTACTATTTTTATTCAATTCTATTGTTTCATTAATCACTTTATTAACACTAACATTGTCAACCCAAAGAGTCCCTGTTGAACCGTTAGCATTAGCAGGAGTACTATTAGCAGTGGTACTCCACTCACCAATCATTAATACAACCTTTAGATAGGCAGCATTATCTTGGTCAATAGTATATTCACCTCCAAGTTCTGTCCATTCATGAGTTCCATTTTGTAAATAACCTAAGTCAACTCTCGTAGCTTTTGTTCCACCATTATTGGTATCTATATAGTTTCCAGCACTATCTAATTGTTCTACTCTAAATGTAGCTGATTTATTCTTGGTTCCATTTGATAAATCTAGAGTTTTATACCATGCACTAATGTCATATACCTCTCCTTTTTGTACTGGTATCCTTTGCTCCATCCATCCCCATAATTTATTACCATCTATCCTAATACTTTGACTTCCATCTACATACGTTTCTGTATCAACGCTAGCAGTGGATGGTGTTGTTGAATCAAGTGCTCTAAAATTCATAAGCCAATCACTTGAAACATATCCGTTACTTGATATAGGGTCATTTGTTACTACTTCTTCGAAGCTCCCATTAATTGCTTTATTTTCTTGAGCAAATGTTGTATTTATATCACTTGCTGCCAGTGCATTTAATGAAAATTTAAATTGTGTGCTAGCTAGTAACATATTTACAATGTATATAGCTAAGGTAATATACGTTGTAGTTTTAAGTATCCTTGTTTTCATCTCATTCTCTCCTTCTAGCATTTAAATTTTAATTCAATTTATAAATCATATTATAATTCTATAAACAATCCAGTGACATGACTTTTCATTAGATATACTGATATATTTTTAGATTAGTAACTTATTCTATGGTAATAATATTAGGCATATATTGTACTCACTAATTCTCTTAACTCCTAATACTAAAGTATATAATTTTTTTAAGGAATATAATGGTCTCAATTTATTTTTTCCCCAATGACATTATTTTAGGTTTCCTGACTTATCATTTGAATAAAAGAACTATAAAAAAACATGCTATAAAATACTACATAACATGTTTTTGATCATTTTATTCCTCTATTATAGGAACCCTTACGGTTACTTGTGTATATTTATTTAGCTCACTCTCTACATAGATACCATATTCCTCACCAAAATTCAGTTTAATTCTTTTATTAACATTATATATTCCAACTTTTGGTTTCTTCTCTGTTCCAGTGTCATTTTCCATAAAAAGTAATTTAATTTTCTCAGGCAAAATTCCCTGTCCATTATCTGTCACCTTAAATACTATTTCATCATCATTCTTATAACCCTTTATAGTTATAAGACCTCTTTCTTCATTGTGAGATATACCATGAGTTATTGCATTTTCTATAATAGGTTGAAGCATAAGCTTAAGTGTTAAACAGTTTAATATAGAGTTATCTATATCCCATGTAACATCAAAGCTATCTGCATATCGTACCTGCATAATGTGAATATAGTGTTTTGTATACTCAATTTCATTTTCTACCGTGATCATCATTTTTGAATCCTTGAACATACCACCTAATAATTCCATAAAAGCATAGACCATGTTTTCAATATTTTCTTTATGAGCCATCATAGCCATTAATTTAATGCAATTTAGTGTATTATATATAAAATGAGGATTTATCTGTGCCTGAAGTGCCCTAATTTCTTCCTCTTGTCTTTCTTTTTCTTTTTTATCCCGTTCAATCATTAAATCATCTATCTTATTAATCATTTCTGTAAATGCAATCTCCAGTTCTTTTATTTCTCCAAATCCAATTAGTTTTTCATCCGCAACAAAATATCCTTTTTCTGCTTTTTTCATTCTCTTCATCAATCTTCTAATTGCACGAATTATTTTATTAAAAAATACTATAGAAAATAACATAAAAAGCAATATCATAAGTCCAAATATTTTATTAAATAGTAGTATATTTTTTTCCATTTCTTTCATCATAATATTATAATCAGTAATATTCACAATTAACCATCCTGATTGAGGTGTTTTATAAGATATAACTTTTGTATTGTTATCAATTTTATAAGCATCTGAGGGTTCTTTGTTTTCTAAATAAACCTCTTTCAAATCTGGGAAATCATTTATATTTTTGCCTAAGTTAGAATCTTTTGACGAAACCATAACATTACCGTAATCATCAAAAATTATAACATCACCTCTATATTTATCTCCAAGCTCAGAATGTATGCCATCAAATACATAAGTTTTATAATTTACTAATAACATCTCAAGATTTTCAGGTAAATTTAATAAAGTATTTAACTCTAAATGAGATATTCCAGCAGCAATACTAAATTTATTTTTATCATTATTTTTAATTGTTTTTAGTTGAAACTTATTAGTTAATTCTAAGTACCATTTTTCTTTTCGTATTTTGCTTTCGTTAATATTCCCTTCTTCTTTATAGCTATAATACCCACTATCTTTCATAAAAAAATAAGCAGAATCAATTTCGTATAAGTAATCAAATCTTTTAGAAATGTATTTTTCTAGTTCATATTCCAATTCTCTTTTTAAGACAATATCTTTTTCAGCATTCCATTCATCAATTAATTTTATAATTTTATCATCCGACACCATCATAGCTGTTTTTAAACGTAATCGTTTTAATTCGGACTCTATGGCATTTGACAAATATTCCATACTTTTAATAGTTTTATCAGAATACTCAATTTTATATTGTTCTTTCAAATAGTAATATAATGACGAATTAATTATAATTACTGGTATAACAATTATTAAAATAAATCCTATTATAAATTTTGAAGATAAGGTTTCTATATGCCTCATAATCATACCACCCATTTTTTATAGTAACCACAATAGGAGAATCCTACCAAGAATTTTCCTAAAAGCAGTAGTCTTACTTTTTATAGAAATCATCTAATACTTTTTGTAAATCTTTATCAGCTAATTGGATGAACTCATCTAATGAAATCTCATTGCCTAAATATTTTTCTAATGCCCCTTGAAAAACTTTATTTTGCTCTTCCCAAACTGCGTTTTCAGCTAATGTTCCAGCAAATTCCAAAGTATCTAAGAAAGCTTTTTTATTAGCAGGAACTGTAGTTGTATCACTAAGCATTTCTTCCATTACTGCTTTATTTGATGGTAATGAATCAGCTACAGTAGCGTGAAGCTTTTGAGCCTTTTCGCTTAAGTAGTACTCCATGTACTTCCATCCAGCTTCTTTTTCTGCTTCTCCTGCATTTGCATTTAACACCCAGCTATTAGCTATAAAAGATGCATAATATTCTGCTTGTTTAGGTTGAATTACTACATCGTAATTAACTCCTGCTTCGTTATTTCTTGTTGTTCCAACAAAAGCATCATAGAACATGGCTACTTTTTGTCTTGGGAAATAAGTGTGTGATTTAACTGTTAACTCACCAGCCATAGCTTCGAATTCTGGAACATATTTATCAGTATTCCAAGCATCATACATAAATTTTACAGCTTCTTTTACCTTTGGATCAGATGCAATTGTAGAATTCTTTCTATCTTCATCAAGAATATCTCCACCAAATTGTCTAATAATTGGATACCATCCATATCTTAATTGGTTTGAGGGAATAGCAAATCCATAATGCTCATCATTAGTTAATTTAATAGCTGCTTCTCTTAAATCATCTAAAGTCCAATCTGCTGTTGGATAATCAACTCCTGCTTCGTCAAACATATCTTTGTTGTAGTAAAGAACATCTACTTGAATACCTTGAGGAATTCCAAATAATTTTCCTTCTGGAGTTCTTAATTGTTTAATCCCTAAAAATTTATTTTCGTCAAGACCACTGGCTCTTTCTGTAATATCTTCTAAAACTCCACGTTCTGCATATTGAGGAATATAAACACCATCTAATAAGAATACTTCAGGTGCTGCTCCAGCAGCTAACTCTGCTTTAAGTCTTTCGTAGTGGCCACTCCAATTAGATTGAATAGTTTCTACTTCAATATTTGGATTTTCAGCCATAAATTCATCAACAATCTTTTGCATTGTTTGAGTAGCTTGACCCGCTGCATAATAAGCAACTCGAATTTTAACAGGAGCTTGTAATTCTTTGTCATCTATTTTTTCTGAAGTTGTAACCTCATTCTTATTTGCCTCATCTTTTTTTGAGGAGTTGTTACATGCAGTTAAGCCTACTGATATTACCATAATAAGTACTAATAATAAACTTATAATCTTTTTCATAAATGACTCCTTTCAATTTCGTTATTCTTAATGTATATATTCATAAGTTAACTTAATTCTTTAAGTATTACGATATTTATTTGGATTCATTCCCACATTCTTCTTAAAAAGTCTACTAAAATGCTCTTTGCTAGAATAACCTACTTGTTCACATATTTCATAAATTTTTAAGTTTGTGGTTTTTAAAAGTTTTTTTGCATGTTCTAATCTAACTTGAGTTAAATAGTCAGAATAGGTTACCCCCAAATTTTGTGAAAACAAACTACTAAAGTAACTTTCATTAATAACTAAATATTCACAGATGTTTTCTAGTGTCAGTTTTTTGTTATAATTTTTATCAATATAAAGCTTAGCACGCCGTATTATTGGATTCAAAGTAGTATCATTAAGTTTCATAAGGTAAGAAAAAATCTGTTCAACATAATCATTAATCCATAAATGAATTTCATTAACTGTTTCTAATGATTCTAGGTGAGTATAAACATTTTCATTGGAACCTATAAACTGTTCAGGCATGATATCTTTATCTAAAATATAACTATCTATTAACACAACAATCTTGGCATAATCACCAATTAAGTCATTAATATTATCTGCTTCAAAATACTTAATCGTATTTAATATTTCATTCAATTTCAAGAAAGTTTTTTGATGATTTAATTCGAATAGTGCAATTATCATTTCTTTAGAGATTTTTAGTACATCTGTATATGGAATATATTTAATATCTTTAGTATGTTCAGGATAAATAATTTCCCCTTTACCTAATAAATAGCTTAATCGAACATTCTTCTGTGCAGCTAATAATAAGTCGTGAGCACTTCCTAATCCATTTCCAATAGGACTTACACCAATGGTAACATTAATGTCCAAAAAGGTTCTTAGAGAAGATCGAACTTTATTAAGAATCATTGCTATTTCATGTCGTATCAATAAAAAACTTGGAATTTCAAAAGATAAAATAATAATAAACTCATTAAGGGAAAGATGTATAACTTCACCGTTATTAGATTCAACTAGAATTTGTTCTATAGCGGTATTTGCCGAATTAATAATAGATATCAAATTGCCCTCATTATATTGTTTTTTTAATTTAGAAAAATCATCTACCATTATGGAACATACAATTAATTTATTATCTGTAATATGTAGATTAAGCAGTTTATCATAACTGTCTGGAGCGTTGCTTTTTCCTAAAAGTATATTACGCAAATAGTTCTTTTTTGCATTTTTTAGATGAGTTCCTGATAATTCTGTTGGACTTATTATATTAGGTTTAGAAGTGGCTAGCAACCTTGTAACTAAGGCTAAGACATCATTTGGCTTCATTTTATGCTTTAAAATATAATCGCCTACTCCAAGTTTAAATGCTTTTCGTACCAAATCATAATCATCATACGAGCTTAAAACAACTAGAGCTGGAGTTAGTCCTAATGAATTAATATTCTCAATAAGCGAAATACCATCCATTATCGGCATATTGATATCAGTTATTACCATATGAATATTAGGATTGCTCTTTAAAATTTCAAGGGCCTGTTTACCATTTGCTGCTTCAAATTCTATACTTATATTGTGCTCTTCCCATTTGATAAGAGATTTCAAACCTAATCTAACAATTGGTTCGTCATCAACTATTAAAATTTCATACACTGTCTATCCCTACTTTCATATAAATTGAACTCACTTCTGTTCTTCGTATCTAGATTTTCTCTCTTAAGAGATTAATGTTTCCTATTATATAAAAAAGTTACGATATGAACGATTACTGGTAATATTATATTGTACAATAGATATGTTGTTTGTCAATATTTAAACTATGGTAATTTCTAGCTTATGCAACTAATTTTTGCATAGACATCTTGTATTTACAAAAAATAATGCTATTACATCCACCTAAAAATATAGAGTTATTCATATAGATAAAATATTAATTTATTAGCCGCAAAAGGACTGTGCACTAAC
>NZ_BTPU01000076.1:0-87587 GCF_036985595.1 Vallitalea maricola
ATTATCAAAATGATGGTACAAAAGAAAAATTTGAGATAGGTGAATTCTTCTTTACAACAGGAAAATCAATATTAAATAATAAAGAGAGTCTAAAGCAATTTATTCCAATACATATTGGTGAAACCAAAACACCTTGGTTTGTAGAAACTGTTGTTCCAGTACATGAAATCACTGAAGAATCGGATATGCTGGTAAGAACACTTATAGTTATAGGAATTATAGGGTTATTAATTTTACTGATAATAACTTATATAATAGCAAAAAAAACAAGTACACCTATAAAGGTACTTTCAAAAATAATAGAGAGATTGGCTAACTACGACTTACAATTTGAAGAAAATTCAAAAGCAGTGAAATACTTAAAGAGAAAAGACGAAATAGGTACTATAACAAATGCAATAAGTAAGATGCAAAGTAATTTTATTGATCTAGTAAAGAATATTTCATTATCTTCTCAACAGATAGCCTCTTCATCAGAGGAATTAACTGCAACAAGTCAACAATCAGCAACCGCAGCCGAAGAAGTAGCGAATACAATTGAAGAAATAGCACGTGGTGCTAGTGACCAAGCAAAAGATACTGAACAAGCTGCTGACAATATCAATGACCTAGGAAAACTCATTGAAAGAAATCAAGATGAGCTAAAAGAATTAAATAAATTTACTGATGAAGTTCTACAACTTAAAAAGCAAGGAATTAAAAATATCAAAGATTTAGTTGAAATAACTAACCTGAATAATAAAGCTACCAAGGAAATAGATAGTTTGATAAAAGAAACTGATGAGAGTGCAGGAAAGATATATCAAGCCAGCCAGATGATTAGCTCTATAGCAGATCAGACCAATCTATTAGCTCTAAATGCCGCAATAGAAGCTGCAAGAGCAGGGGAGTCTGGTAGAGGTTTTGCAGTTGTAGCTGAAGAAATAAGAGATTTAGCTGAACAAGCAGATGAATTCACTGGTGAAATAACTAGTATTATAAATGATTTGAAACAAAAAATCGATAGTGCAGTTACAACTATGAATGAAATCATAAGCCTAGTAGATAACCAAAGCAGTAGTGTTGAAAGTACTGAAGTTAAATTCAACGGTATAGCTGAAGCGATAGAAAAAACCAAAGAAGCTATAGACGTATTAAATCAATCATCCAGTATGATGGAAGATAAAAAAGTAAGCATTACAGAGATTACACAAAATCTATCTGCCATATCTCAAGAAAATGCAGCTGGTACAGAAGAAGCTTCTGCATCAGTAGAAGAACAAACTTCTTCTATGGAAGAGCTTGCTAATGCAAGTGAGGCTTTAGCTAAACTAGCAGAAGAGATGAATATTGGTATTGCTAAGTTCAAATACTAGAAATTATATTATAAAAAAAGCTGTCTAATTATGGACAGCTTTAGCTTGTTTACAAAATATTAAGTTCAAAACAGACAACGGTCGTATATGGTTAATCTACATTTACCACCCTTAAGCCAGCAAAAAAATGTGATTGCAGTCTATACAATCTTTACTTTTTATTACAAGGGTAAGGTGTTAATGGTATAATACTTTATATACGAGGTTATCACATGATTATTAAGAAAAGACTTATCACATAGAACCCAAATGGGAATAGCAGGCATTAACAGCAAGACATTATCAAAAACAACTGATGAAGATATAAAAAATGAAATTAAAGGTAATATTTTGGGGGAAATTTATAATGGGTTTAAATGAAATGCAAATCGTTATACTTATTTTATCGGCATTTTTTGCTTTGTTTCAAGCAATATACAGTTTCGTAGGCAGAAGAGTTGAAATACAATCAAGTTCTATGTTGAATTTTTTACAAATTGCAATTTGGATATATATTGCTTTGGCGATTTTTAAGGTAGATTCATTATTACCTTATAGGATATGTATTATAATAGGATTAATATTATTATATGTGCTGTATACATATTTTATAGGTTCTACATATAGGATACATACTGAGAGAAAAGAATTATTGGTTAGAAGTATTAATAGTGCTATGTCATCTACATTATCAGTTAAGGCTGTACAAGTGGAAAATGATGATAAAATTATCTTTAGAATCAATAATAGCAGAAGCAGAATACAGATGAAAGAGGATGTCAAAATCTCAGGCAAAATCATATATTCACTTAAATTCAAAGAATGGAAATCAAGAAATCTAAAAAAGCAAATCCTTAAACAGATAAATGATGAACTGGATAACTGTGAAGATTATAAGACCAGTAAGATTAAAACTGTTATTAATATAGTACTTTCAATAGGACTAATTTTATTTACAATAGGATTATTGAGTAATAATGTAATGAGAAAAGATAAGATTGATTTCAGTAAAGAAGAGATACCTACGGAACTTCATTTTATTGAAGAGGATTATAATTATACTAATAAAGAAGTAATAGAAGAATTACATAATTATCTTATGAAAGCGCATAATTCCAGAAATGAATACATAGATGAAAAAGATTTTTTCCAAGATTCCCAATTGATTTTTGAATATGGGGCTGGGGGAAATATTATTTCTATTAATGAAAAAGGAATGTACATCTATGTTAAAGATATAGTGATTAAAGAGAAGTCAACAATTCATTGGTTCTGTTGGAAAATACAGAAAATATATGATAAGACAGATGGAACTTATTATAGTATATGGAATTTGGACGAAAAAGAATATAATAAGATAAAATATCTGCTCATTAAGGATGAATTATACAATGGTATGTATAATGTACCATAAATAAATTAATCAAATGGATATAATTTGATAGACGGATATATATGAATAAATCATGTGCAATATTTATATAAAAAGTGCAAATGTTAATCTTACAATAGGTATAATGTTATAAAAATCTGAAATACATAAAAGTAAAAACTACTAATTAAGTAAGCTTAATAAGCTTATTTGTTAATAATATAACAAGCTCATAAGTAAAAAAATATATGGAAAATAAAAATATGCACAAAATAATTGACAAAAATAAATATGCGTTGTATAATTTATTTGTGTTGAAAACCTTTTCATGAAATTTTCAACTAGTTAAAAGTATAAATATGCATTGATAGCATGTTGTATCTTTAGCTTATGAAGCTTTAGTGGAGGTATACAATGGATAAAGTTTCAACTATAAAAGATGTTGCAAAACTAGCTAATGTTTCTATTAGTACAGTATCAAGAGTATTGAATGGGACAACTCCAGTTAGTAAAGAAAGTTCAGATAAGGTATATAAAGCAGTGGAAGTTCTTGACTATAAGCCCAATGCTATGGCTAGAAGTCTTATAAGCAAGAAAACCATGACCATAGCTGTAATAATACCTAACTTATCTAACTTGTTTTTCCCTGAACTGTTGAGAGGAATAAGTAAGGCAGTAGAAAAAGAAGGTTATTTTCTAATAATATGCAATACTGATTACAGTTCAGAAAAAGAAGAAAAATATATCAACCAAATGTTAGAAAGAAGAGTTGATGGATTCATTATTGTGAGTTCCAGTATAAGTAATGAGAAATTAACGCAAATGGTGAAAGGTAAAACTAGTGTTGTATTTGTCTACTCATATGCTGATTTTGGTTACAATATCATGGAAGATGGAATAAAGGCAACTTATGATGCTACAAAATATCTTATTCACATGGGACACAAAAAAATAGCCTGTGTTGGTTGGAGATTCAAAGGTGTCAATGTAAGATATATGGGATTTCGGAAAGCACTTGAAGAATTTAATGTTGATTTTAGAAATGAATATGTTATTGATTGTGGATATAGTAAAGAAGAAATAACCAATAACACTATTAAGTTGTTGAAGATGAAAGATAGACCTACTGGTATTGTAGCTTTTAATGACGATACAGCTATTGCCATAATGATGGCTGCCAAGAATATGGGAATCAATATTCCAGAGGAATTATCAATAATAGGATATGATAATATTTCTATCAGCAACATTCTGTTAAAACCTTTAACAACTATTTCAGTACCTATTCATAAGATGGGTGTTGATGCAGGTAAAAAAATCATTGAAATCATTGATAATGGTATTTCATATAGTGATACTTATAGAGAGAAATATATACCGTATGAATTAATTGAAAGAGAATCAGTAAAAGCTATGGATATAGATAAGTTGAATTAAATAATTCCTATAGAACCAGCAAATTATTTAGTTCTATACAACCTATAAAAACAAGGAAAATATCTTGAACTTATTGAAATGGGTGTATAGATATTTAAGCTCTAATATATAAAAGATTAAAAATAATAATGTTGAGTAAGTGAAATTTAATTTTATATTATTCAACATTTATTAATACCTTCTATGAAAAGCTTTTCATAAACCCAATTATGGGAAGAATAGTAATATAAGTAAATATATGTAGGTCATATAAACTACAGGGGTTAGGTTTATTGTTGTTATTAAAACTTCTTAATTGAAGTTTAATATATATTATAAGGAGGATATATTATGAAGAAAAAATTATTATGTATGTTAGTAGTAGTTTTAAGTTTATTTATGGTTGCATGTGGTAGCAAAGGTAATAGCAAGACTGACAGTAAAGGTGATGAAGGAAGTAAAAGTGATAGTGGCAATGTATCCAAGGATGATTCAAAAGATAAGGAAATAACTGTTGCAGGAATAGTATTTCAAGAAGACCAATTCATGAAATTATTACAAATGGGGTATCAAGCAGCAGGAAAAGAATATGGAGCTAAGGTTCTTGTTTCTAATACAAACAATGACCAAGCAAAAGAAGTAGAACTTATCAATACTTATACTTCACAAAAGATTGATGGTATTGCAATTTCACCACTTAATGAAACTTCATCAATTCAAGCTCTAAAAACAGCTAATGAAAAAGGTTTAGCAATAGCTGTATGTAACACAGCACTTAATGATTCTGATTTTATTGTAGGTGGTTTTACATCAGATAATTACTTATTAGGTAAGCAAACAGGTTTAGTAGCAGCTGAATTCATTAAAAACAACTATGAAGAAGGCGAAGAAGTTAGAGTAGCTATTTTACAGTTCAAATCTCAACTTCCTGACATATCTGCACAACGTTCTAATGGATTCATTGACCAGATCAAAGACATCCCAGGTGTTGTTGTAGTAGCAGACCAAGATGCATGGCTTCAAGATAAAGCAGTTCAAGCTGCAGGAGATATAATAACTGCTCAAGAGTCACAAGGTGGAGTAGATATCATATGGGGAGCTAATGATGGTGGTACTATAGGTGCTGTTATGGGTGTTAAAAACGCAGGAAAAGCAGGGGAAGTATTTGTATTTGGTACTGATGCAGCAGAACAGCAATTATCAATGTTGAGAAATGAAGATAATGTATTACAAGCTGTAACTGGACAAGATCCATATATGATAGGTTATAAAACTATGGAAGTTCTTTTAAAGGATATCTTAGGTGAAGATACAGGAGTTGACAGAGGTAACTCAGTGGTAGTTCCAGGTATAGTATTAGATAGAAATGATAAAGATGGTCTAGATGAATTTGCTTCAGATCTTGAAAACTACAAATAATAAAAATTAATATTAAGAGGATTTTCATAGTCCTCTTAATATATGACTAATGAAAGGATAATTATGAGTACATTAAGAACTGAAAATATAAGCAAACAATATCCCGGAACTCTTGCTCTAGATAATGTTACGTCAACATTTGAGAGTGGACAAGTACATGCATTATTAGGGAAAAACGGTTCTGGAAAATCTACTATGGTTAAAATTTTTGCAGGTGCTATAAAAGCAACATCAGGTGAGGTATATCTTGATGATGAAAGGTTGGATTTTAAAAATCCACAAGAAGCTATAGACAAAGGCATCGCAACAGTATATCAAGAACTTAGTCTTGTTCCAGGTATGAATGTTGCAGAAAACATCTTATTAGGCAGAATGCCTATGAGAGGTAAATTCATAGATTGGAAAAAAGCATACAAACAAACTAAAGAAATTCTAGAAGACCTAGGAGTAGATATTGACCCAAAAGAGATGGTTATGAATCTTAGTATGTGGCAATGTCAGATGATAGAAATCGTTAAAGCGATGAGTACTAATCCAAAGGTGCTTATGTTGGATGAACCAACTTCATCTCTCGCTCAGAACGAGACTGACCTATTATTTGATATGATTAAGAAACTCAAGAAAAAAGACGTAATAATTATTTATATATCTCATAGGCTACAAGAATTATGGAAAATAGCAGACACTTGTACTGTTCTAAGAGATGGTGTTTATATCAACAAGACTATAATGACAGAAACATCCCATGAACAATTGATTAAAATGATGTTTGGTGATGTAAAAATAAAAACTAGACCTGATGATCTTATTGTTGGGAAAAATACTTTACTTGAAGTCAAAGGATTAACTAGAAAAGGGTATTTTGAAGATATATCTTTTGAAGTTAAGGAACATGAAATACTAGGAATTGCAGGAATGCTTGGTTCTGGTAGAACAGAGCTGTTAAGAGGGATTTTTGGTGCAGATAAAGTTGATGATGGAAAGATAATTTTCGAAGGAAAAGAGATAGATAAACCAACACCTCATAAAATGAAAAAAGCTGGATTTGCTTTAACTCCAGAAGACCGTAAACATGAAGGCTTGATACAGGTCTTAAGTGTGCATACTAACTTGTGTGTTGCCAGTCTAGACTATATTTCTCCAAAACACAAAATAACAAAAAAAATGGAAAAACCATTTGTTGATAAGCAAATTGAAGATTTGGAGATAAAAGTACCTAATGTTGATTTGCCCATTTCTTCTTTGTCAGGAGGTAATCAGCAAAAAGTTGTTGTTGGTAACTGGCTTAATACCAATCCTAAAATCATGTTTTTTGATGAACCATCAAGAGGAATTGATGTTAATGCGAAACAACAGATTTTTGACATAATATGGGAACAGTCAAGAAAAGGTGTATCCAGCATAATGGTTTCTTCAGAATTGGAAGAACTACTTGAAGTATGTCATAGAATACTAATCATCAGTAATGGTAAGTTGATTGGAGAAGTTAAACCAGAAGATATTACAGTTGAAGACTTATATAAAAGATGCATTGGAGGAAAATAAATGAATGCGAATTGTGATAATAAATATATAAATAAATTAAGTAAGTTCAGTAAGACTCATATACTTGAATTGATACTTTTTGTAGTATCAATAATAATTGCATTTACAGCACCTGGTTTTTTCACATCAGGAAATCTATTAAATATATTAAGGAATGCTTCACTAAAAGGTGTTATTGCATTTGGTATGACTATGGTTATCATAACTGGCGAAATAGACCTTTCAGTATCATCAACAGTTGCTCTATCAGGTGTAATTACTGGTACTGTAGCAGGTAAATTAGCTGAGCTGGGTATCATGCCACTAGAATACTCAGTAATAATAGGTATGATAATTGCAATAGCAGCAGCAGCGTTAGTAGGACTGCTTAATGCAATCATACATACAAAATTCAATATTCCTACATTTATTATTACTTTAGCAATGTTAAATGTTGTATATGGATTAGCAGCAATAATATCAAAAGGTTTTCCAGTAACAACTTTTCCATCATGGTATAGCAAAATAGGTGCTGGACAGATAGGTTCCATTCCTATACCAGCAATAATTTTACTGGTTGTATTTTTAATAGTATGGATGGTAATGGATTATACAAAATTCGGTAGAAGTGTATATGCTGTAGGTGGTAACAGAGAATCAGCAAGATTATCTGGTATTAATGTAAAACATATAAAAATCGTTGTTCTTGTTATGGTACAAGTAACAGCAGCCATTGCAGGAATCATGGTTTCATCACAAGTTATGTCCGGTGCACATCCTTTCGGTAAAGGTTGGGAGATGGATGTTATATCCTCAGTTATTATCGGTGGAGCATCATTAACTGGTGGTATCGGTAAAGTAAAAGGAACTTTCATAGGTATCATTTTCTTAGGAGTATTGTTGAATGGGATGACATTACTCAACATCAATGAATATGTACAATATGTTGTAAGAGGCGGATTAATCCTTATGGCAGTTCTTATTAACACTGTTCAATCTAGAAAAGCTGTTTAAATAGCAAAATAATAGGAGATAAGATATGTTAGAGAAAAATGATTTATTAGATAAGATAGAAACAATGGATGATGATGAGCTATTCGATATTATGAAAAAGGAATTATACACAGGTGTCTTAACTGACATTATGGATACCATGGACCTTAGACATCAATTTCTACCAGCTTATATTCAACCCCTTAACAGAGATATGATGGTTGCGGGAAGAGCATTTACAGTGCAGGAAGCAGATGTAACAGGAACAAGAATATGTGCAGAGAATAGAGAAAAACCATTTGGAATCATGTTTGAAGCACTTGATGCCATGAAGAAAAATGATGTATATATATGTACAGGAAGCTCACCTAAATACGCTTGTTTTGGTGGACTTATGTCAACTAGAATGATTAAATTAGGTGTAGCAGGAGCTGTTGTAAGTGGATATACAAGAGATACAAAAGAAGTTCTATCACTTGGGTTACCTACTTTTACAAGAGGTTGTTATGCACAAGACCAAGGAATGAGAGGTAGAGTAATTGATTACAATTGCCCTATTGAATTTGAGAATGGAGTACTGGTTAACCCAGGAGATATAATTTTTGGAGACATTGACGGAGTATTATCCATTCCAAAGAAACAAGAAAGAGAAATAATAAGGAAAGCCTTTGAAAAAGTATATGGTGAAAATGAAGTAAGAATAGCTATTGAAAACGGAATGTCAGTAGTTGAAGCCTTTGACAAGTATGGTATTATGTAAACTACTATAAAGTTATTAATATATTTTATAAATAAATGAGCTATAAATATGAGTAATATAAGATATAGAAGTAATATAAGACATAGAAGTATATAAGTAATATAAGATATAGAAGCAGGAAGGAGTATAGATGATGAATAAGCAAAAGATATCAATGATTAGTGAGTTAATTGCCAAAAATGAACTAGGTGCTGTTATATTTTTTAGACCAGATGAGCTTGTAATGACCCTAGGTTATAGACCTTACTGGGGATTATCTGTTGAAGTATGTTTTGAGGGAAATGATCCAATCCTATATGTTCCTGCATTAGAACCCGACCTTAGGTTACCAAAAGATATAACAGTTAAAAGATATCCTTGGGGTGAGACAAGTAGTGACCCTTTTCAAATACTATATGGAATGATTACAGAAGATATAAAAAAATACGGAAACAACTCTAAACCCATATCATTAGTAAAAACGGTTGGAAATACGTCACCCTGCATTTTATCAGGAGAACAACCTCCACTACCAACTGATTTTGTGGATAATCTTATGAAAGTTAGTGAAGCAGGTTATAAAAATATAGAAAAAGAAATATTGGATCTATATAATTTTAAAACCTGTGAAGATATAGAAGGTATCAAGCTATGTAATAAAGTTGCAGGCATTGGAATAAAAGCTTTTTATGATTCTCTCCAAGCTGGATTAACAGAAGCTGAAGTATCAGCAAAGATGGAATATGCTGTTAGAACGAGGATAGGTAAAGATGGAGTTCTATATGCAAGTGGTTTTGCTCAAATTCAATCGGGGATAAATGGAGCAGATGGAGGCAGATTCAACTGGGTTACTGACAAAAAGCTAGAAGATGGAGATTTGGTCATGACTGAATTTGCAGTAGTCGTCAATGGATATTGGGCTGATATTACAAGAACTGGAAAAGTCGGGACTCCTACTAAAGAAGATATAAGATTACATGGAGCCGTTAAGAAAGCACAGGATAATGCTTTATCTCTAGTAAGAGAAGGAGCCATTGCCGAAGATATACATAATGCGGCTCAAAAAGCATTAGATAAAGAAGGAGTTGGAAAATATTTTACTCATGGATTAGGACATGGGGTAGGATTCAGATACCATGATCCTGGTATCAGAATAGCAAAAGGTAATAAGGAAGCATTAAAAGAAGGAATGGTTATTACTATTGAACCTGGAATCTATGATAGTTCTTTTGGTGGAATCAGGATAGAAGAAAATGTACTGGTTACTAAGAACGGCTGCGAGATACTTTCTAAGTTTACTAGGGAATTAAAGGGAGACTAACATATGAATATACAAGAATTATTTAGCGTAAAAGATAAGGTTGTTGTAATAACCGGTTCTACAAGAGGTATAGGTGCAGCTATAGCAAAAGGATATAAAGAGGCTGGCGCTTCTGTTTGGATACATGGAAGAAAAGAGGAAACAACTAAGATTGCAGCAGAAAAAATGGGTTTTGATAAATATGTTGCAGCAGATTTATCTGATATTCAATCTGTTGAAGAGATGGCAGAACATATTATAAGTGTTGAGTCAAAAGTAGATGTACTAATAAATAATGCTGGATATGAAGACCATGCATCTATTGAAAATATGGATTTCAATCTTATGGATAAGATATATGATATTAATACAAAAGCCCACTATCTATTATTTAGTAAATTAATTCCTTTACTAAAAAAATCAGACAGTGCATCAGTAATTAATGTTACATCTATACATGATCTGGTAGCAGTTAGAAACAATTCTCCTTATTGTATGTCAAAAGCTGCAATGGGAATGATGTCCAAAGTGGCAGCTCTTGAATTAGGAAACAGCGGTATAAGAGTTAACAACTTAGCACCAGGTGCTATAGCAACAGATATGAATAGAGATCTACTCAAGAAACTAGAAGAAGACAACGGGACAAGCTTTGGTGAATGGATACCACTTAACAGAGTCGGCGAGGTAGAAGAGATGGTTGGACCTGCTATTTTTCTAGGAAGTAAAGCATCTTCTTACATAACAGGAACCACTATATATGCTGATGGCGGATATAAAGAGAATCTATTGAGATATTAGGTGATATAATGAGAAATTTTGGTTGTAGAATAACTGAAGATATTAAAATACATGATATGAAATCATTAGTGATGGAAAATGAAAAGTTAAGGATAACTTTTTTACTAGATAAAGGTGCCGATATAATAGAACTTTTATATAAGCCAAAAGATATTGACTTCATGTGGAGGTCGCCAGTAGAATTTCATAATCCAGCTGAATGTAATTCTACTACAGGGTCTAGTTTACATAACTATTTAGACCATAATTTTGGCGGCTGGCAGGAAATACTTCCTAGCGGAGGTCCAGAGTGTAATTATAAAGGTGCTGTTATTGGTATGCATGGTGAAATAAGTAATTTACCATGGCAATATAGAATCATGAAGGATACAAAAGAAGAAATAAGTGTTATGTTTTTAGTTAGAACTGTCCGCTCACCATTTTACTTAGAGAAAACTATTACCATCAAATCCAATGAATCAACCATATATTTTAATGAAACACTGTTTAATCTTGCCAATGAGGATATGGAATTGATGTGGGGTCATCATCCAACTATAGGAGAAGGTTTTCTAGATGAATCTTGCTATATAGATACATCAGCCAAGAAAGTTTTTACCTATGGTGAAGAATTGGATTTTGATACTCAGAGACTAGACGTTAATAGTGAACATGATTGGCCTATGGCTAAGGGTAGAGATGGTAAAACAATAGATTTATCCAAAGTACCTGATAAAAATGCTGGTACGGCAGACATGCTTTTCCTAAAAGATTTTGGCGATAAGGCATACTATTCCATATATAGTAACAATAAAAACGTTGGTTTCAGATTAGAATGGGATAATGAAATATTCCCTTATGCTTGGATATGGCTTGTTTGTAAAGGTTCCTATGGTTATCCTTGGTATGGCAACACTTATAATCTGGCTATAGAACCTTGGACTAGTTATCCGGGAGCAGGACTTACAAAAGCAATAGATAATGGTACAGCACTTAAGATGAAAGCAAAAGAAAAGATTGATTTTAAGATGCAAGTAGACATTTATGAGAAAGGATTATAATTATGGCAGAAATGAAAATCGGAATTGGATTATATAGATACATGCTAAATAAAGAAAATTATAGATTTGCCAAACAAGCTGGTTGTACTCATATAATAGCTCATCTAGTTGATTATTATAGAGGGCAGAATGGAGTACATGGAACTGATGAAGTTAAAAACATGGGTAAATCTGTGGCAAATGAAGATGTATGGAGTTATGAAAGCATTCAAAAGTTGAAAAACGAGGTTGAAGAGGAAGGGTTGACATTATACGCAATAGAGAACTTTGCACCAGCTGATTGGTACGATGTTCTATTGGATGGACCTAAAAAAGAAGAGCAGATTGAGAGATTGAAACAGATAATAAGAAATGTTGGAAAAGCGGGTATACCTGTTTTTGGATATAATTTCAGTATTGCCGGTGTTTGGGGACATCTAAGAAGACCATTAGCTAGAGGTGGAGCAGTTTCTGTTGGGTTCTCTGACAAGGAAGGGGCTAAACAGACTCCTATTAAAAATGGTCAGATCTGGAATATGACTTATGATGAGAATGCAGAAGGATATATTGATGAAATCACAACTGAGCAGTTATGGGATAGATTAACATATTTTCTTAATGAGCTTGTCCCAGTTGCTGAGGAGGCTGGTGTAGTGTTAGCTGCACATCCTGATGATCCACCACTTAAGACGTTAAGAGGTACACCAAGATTAGTTTATCAACCACATCTTTATCAAAAGTTATTGGATATATATCCATCAAAAAGCAATGCTCTAGAATTCTGTATGGGAACTATTCAAGAGATGACAGAAGGCAATATCTATGATGCCATTGAACAATATGGTTCTCAAGAGAAATTAGCGTATGTTCATTTTAGAAATGTAAAAGGAAAAGTTCCAGAATATCATGAAGTCTTCGTTGATGAAGGAGATATTGATATGGTGAAAGCGTTAAAATTATTGAAGAAGCATAATTTTGACGGAGTATTGATTCCAGACCACACACCTTTATTTG
Organism: Vallitalea maricola; assembly: GCF_036985595.1. Lineage (NCBI taxonomy): Bacteria > Bacillati > Bacillota > Clostridia > Lachnospirales > Vallitaleaceae > Vallitalea > Vallitalea maricola. The sequence continues at coordinate 12,929 of NZ_BTPU01000076.1, forward strand.
ATACTGAGATTCCTTGGCATATGGGTATGGCTCATGCTATTGGTTATATTAAAGGGATATATGATGCGGTTGTAAAAGAGTAAGTATTTGAAAGAATTAAATAGATTATTAGTTTATTATTGAAAAGATAGACTCTGTTTAGCTACCCCTTAGATGTCAGGCTTGAAGGTTTGATATTGCTAGATGGAGTCTATTTTAAGTGTAATTATAAGTGTAATTATATTAGGTAGATAATGAATAGATTTTGTATAGGTATAGAAATAGAAAAAGATATACAATAATAAAGAAAGGATAGTATTAAGTGGTATAATATACATTATTAATAGTAATGGAGGAAAACAAAAATGAATATAACATTTGAACTAAAATCGCTATATGTATGTGTTAAGGATATGGAAAGAGCGATTAATTTTTATGAGAGCTTATTAGGTCAGAAAGTTACTGAAAGAAGTGATATATATAGTGTTTTTGATATTAATGGTTTTAGATATGGATTATTTGCTAATGAAAAAATGAATGAACCTAAAAGATGGGGGAATAATTGTTTGCCAAGCTTGGAAGTAAATGATATTGATTTGATTTTAGAAAAGCTTGAGGAATTGGATTGTGATATAGTTTTTCCAATAACAGTTATAGGGGAAAATAAGGTTTTGGAGTTTACTGATAGTGAGGGTAATGATATAGAAATTACTTGTCCTTTGAAATGAGGGGGATGGAACTAAGAAATCTATTAGATGATAAAAAAGACCTGATATAAGGTCTTTTTTATCGCTATTTCACTTTTTATCAGTTCTACCAACTAGAAAATCAATACTAGTATTGTAGTAATCAGCTAATTTTATAAAAGTCTCAATTGGGATATTTAGTTTGCCAGTTTCATAATCTGAATATGTATTTTGCTTAATGCCTATTATACTTGCAATATCCTTTTGTTTTAAATCTAAATCTTCTCTTAATTGTCTTACTCTTGGAAAAATCATTCTTATCACCTCAGAGTTATTTTACAATATCGGAGATTCCTATATTGACATTTATCGTATATTCCGATAGAATAATTTCAAGTAGTTACAATAATAAAAAAATAAAGTATAGAAAGGTGATATGGAAGAAATGATAGATTTATATTCTAAAGCAATTAATAATTTACTTCATGATGTAGTTGATGAAAAATTAAAGCTAAGTATTGAAAATAATAAAGAGATAGTAGAACAAAAGAACTTGATGGAGGAATATGACCATGAACTCAAAGATTTGTTTGATAGATTAGATGAAAAGGATAGATCAGTCATAGATAATTATTTAAGTCTTAATAATTTTTTGAATAGCGTAATGTTTTGTGATATGTATAGAGAAGGAATATATGATGGTATTCTATTATTGAAGCATTTTAAAGTGATTTAGTTAAGATAATTTAGTTATTGGGATGCTACTTAGTAATGATATATGAAAGCTAGTATTTAATGTATGAAGAGGGTAGAGAATAAATTATTACAATTTTCTATTGAATTGGCAAATAATTGACAAAATATTAGTTAATACATATAATTAAAATTAGAGTTATTATAACTAAGGCATAATTAGGGGAGATTCTTTCTAGATATTATTAAAAGGATGATGATATTTGATAACAAATAGTAACGATAATATACTTAAGAGTTAACTATACAAGGTTATTCTAGTAAGACTAAAAAATGTTATATAAGTCATATTAAACGGTTTATTGGTTATATTAAGATGGATATTATTGAAATTACTGAGACAGATGTAAATATGTATTTAAGTTATCTAATGCAAAAAGAATGTTCACATAGTTATGTTAATCAAACAATTAGCAGTATAAAGTTTCTAAATGAACATGTATTACATAAATTAAAGTTAACAGTATATGTTGAAAGACCCAAAAAAGAAAGAAAATTGCCAAATGTATTAAGTAAAAAAGAAGTAAAAAGTATTTTGGCATCATTACAAAATAGATAAACATAAAACTTTATTAGCATTAATGTATTCTTCAGGATTAAGAGTTGGTGAAGTAGTAAAATTAAAAATAAATGATATAGATAGTCAAAGAATGTTGATTAAGATAGAGCAAGGTAAGGGTAACAAAGATAGATATGTTATGTTATCAGAAAGTATTTTGTTACAATTAAGGAAGTATTATAAGGAATATAGACCAAATAAATGGTTACTTGAAGGTGCTGATAAAGATAAGCATATAACAGAAAGAACAGTACAAAGAATATTTAAAAATGCATGTGAAAAAGGATATGTAATGAAAAAAGTATCTGTACATAGTCTTAGACATAGTTTCGCAACTCATTTATTGGAAAGTGGAACGGATATTAGATATATACAAGAATTATTAGGTCATTCAAGTTCAAAAACTACAGAAATATATACACATGTTACAAATAAGAATATTATGAGTATTAAGAGTCCGTTGGATGATATTATGTGAAGGGAAGAGTAAGAGATAGTAAGTATTTACGACTTTCGGGAATACATCTGATTTGGAGGTATTAGCGACATTCGGAAATATTGTAGTTAGACAAAACTATCCCCTTGGATTGAAAGAAAGTATTATCCTGAAGTGTATTTCTAGTGAAAGGAGTTATTTGGAATGAGTATAAAGAAGAAACTGTTTATGATTTTAACAGTCGTATTAATAATATGGCTTCTACTTACAGTGTTCTTTTACTATCAACATCAAATATATGTTGAGTCCTATGATATAGGTGAGTACATAGAATTCGATGAGTTTGGTGTTTTTGTTAATAATATTGAGAAGTATAACTACGAAAATAGAGGTTTCAATTATCCTGATTTCCTTTTAGAACTGGGTTTGCCAGGCGAGTTTAACCAAATTATTATGAATATCTGGTATTTTTATAGTTTTCCGTATGAGGTTGATAAGGCAAATCCTAAATTTGATATTAATTGTGAAGTCATAGTACATGGAGAATATGGTACTTCAGTTGATGTAAGAGATTTATTGGAGGGTAAGCTTGATTTTCAATATATTGACACATTATCAGATTCAATAATATATCTTGCAGGTACAAGTATTACTGCAAGTAGTAATCAGAACACTATACAGCTTACTTATTCTAAGGAATGGAATGATTCCTTATCAGGAGGTATAACAATTGTAGATTTGGTGGATGATAAGGAATATGAAGTTGATTTTAGCTTACCATTTACAAGAGTGAGATACGATTACTTTAATAGACGTGCAGAGCACAAGCAAGACTACTCAAGTTTTATTATTTCTGATATGTTGCGTAGTTATAAAAAGGGAGATAGATCTACCGTGGAGTCTTACATAAGTACTGAACATATAGAGACTTTTTCATGGAATATTCTTGATAGATACAGTCAGTTCTTTCCTGAGGAATTTATTTTTTCGTACATTGGCCAATATAAAGAAAATGATGGTGTGTTTATGATGAAAACTGGAGGTTATATAGAAGGGGAGTCGATTGATGAACTCACATTTTATATGATAAATGATAACTCAAAATGGCAGATTATAGATATTAGTGTTTTGAATTGAGTGTTACACACGCTGACGGGGATAGCTTCGTCTAACAGAGTGTTTACGTTCGCTGCACACATTCACTTTCTCTTGGGTAAAAGCTTTGTGGGTCAATGTGAACGTCGTAAACACCCAGAACGTTAAGTGATATCCTAGGTTATTGTTAGTTTGCATATTTATAGGAGGTATTAAGTATATGAACATATTCAATTATGATTTGATAACATTGTCATCAAATGCAGATAGATTATTTAAATCTTTCTTAGAGATTGTTGAAGATGAGATGATTGATTTTGAAAGTATTTTTAGGATAGAAGATATATATATCCTGTTGAAGAAAAGAGAGTTTAAAAAGTATAAACCCTCTTCATTTAAGTATTCTTTCATGAGTATGTTTGGTGGTCAGAGTGGCAGAGATTATTTCATTTTTAAGGATATGACTAGTAGAGAGTGGTTTACAGAAGTTTGTAATGACACTGGGCGAAAGAATCTTGCATGGAGAGATGAAAAAGCAAACGAAGCCGTCAGAATTAATCCAAAGTATGTTTCTCAGGGGATAATTGATATGAATGATAGGCCTTATGGTTCTTTGACAGATGAAGAAGAACTACATTATAAATTAATTGAAGGTGCAAGAAAGCAAATTATTGTTAATGCATATGAGCGAAACAAAGTTGCAAGAGATAAGTGTATTGAATATTATGGTCTTAGCTGTTCTGCATGTGGAATTGTTCTTGAGAATGTATACGGAGAGATTGCAAGAGATTTTATTCATGTACATCATATTAAACCATTACATGAGATTGATAGTGTTTACACAGTAGACCCAATTAATGATTTGCGTCCTGTATGTCCAAACTGTCATGCAGTGATTCACAGATATAAGAATGCTATCGGGGTGAGCGAATTGAAAGATATAATTGTACGTAATGCTACCGGAAAGAACGTCACTTAACAAAATACTCCCGTTCGCTACGCACATCCCTTCACCGGGCGCAACCACCGCCTACGAAGAAAGACTCTGAGGGTCCGGTTCAGAGACGTCGGGAGTACGAAACGTTAGATAATATATTTATTTTTCTTTCTATATTCAAATCTTTAAAGTATGAAAAGTTATAGATTTAAAGGAGGTAAAAATGTGAACATAGAATTGTTTAATGGTGAAACTATTGAAATTGATAAGGTAAGAGAACTAGAAAAAATCTTGAATGTTAAATTCCCCGAGGACTATGTGCAGTTTATTATAGAGAATAATGGTGCATATGTTATACGGAATGATGCATTTATGGCAAATGGTAGAATAGAAAGTATCAATAACTTTCATAGTATACAAGAACATTATCATTTTACAGATGATGAGTATCCAAAGAAAGTAATTTCTATAGCTCGTGATGCTTGAGACAATCAAATATGTTTAGATTTGCGTAAAGTTAAGAAAATACCTGTTCTTTTTTTGGATCATGAGGTATGGAAGTTTTCAGTAATAGCAAGATCATTCCCTGAATTTTTAGAGGCTCTTTTTGAACATGTAGAATAGTAATAAATATGATATGATTACAGATAGCTTGTAGATTACTTTTAAGAATAGTTTTGATGGATATGATAGAAGATAGTAAACCATTCAGGTTTAGTATTTAGACCGAGGTAGAATATTTGAATAAGGTTCAACCAATGGATGTAATTTAGTTAAATAGGAGTGATGTAATGAGTATTCCATTTATTAAAGGTACAACTACATTTCAATCGAGCCTATCAATAGTGGAAGTGGGAGCTATTATTTCTCAAAAAGTATTTGGTGGTCTAGTATTGAAAGGTTTAGAAAAAAGAATATATGATGAAGTACCAATAATTTTTATTAATTCAGAAATTTTAGGACTTAGAGTAGTATTAAGTGGGTATTCTGGATACTCAGAAGGAAATCATTTTGTATTACAAATTTCACCTCATGGTTTTAGTAAGAAATTTGGTAAATTTGTTAAAAATGATATTCAGGAAATTAAATTAAATGAATACCTAAAGCAGTTGATGGAGTATTATTTCACGAATGATGGAAGGGAAGATGTCTTGAGGTCTATGGTAATTGATTGAGAAGAAAATGTTGGTTTACTGATTATAACCTTAATCAGTAAAGAAAATACTTCATCTAACAATATATTTTCGTTTGCTACGCACATCTCTTCACTGGGTGCAAGCACCGCCTACGAAGCAGGGCTCTGAGGTCCAGTTCAGAGACGTCGGAAATACGAAACGTTAGACAAAAGTATTAGCTAGTTAAGGAGGGATGTTATGAAGTTGAGTAATACTGGAGATATAGTTATAGAGATTAACAATTTTCCACAAGCATCTGCAGGTGCTCCCATACCTATTATCCTTGCAGATGAGCATACCACAGTTCTTGAATATTGTATGCAAGATGAGTTCAGTTGATGGCGAGATTGTAGATCAAGTAGCAATTCTAGAGTTTTCATCTTGTCTAGCGGTTTCATCAGGTCCACCTAATGATGAGGCAATTTTTGGTCAAGCACTTTATGTGAAGGGCTTAAGGCCATATGGTTTTTATAAGATAGATAATTCAAGTTGGATTGAGAAGTATAAGATCCAGAATAGAATACACCCTCATCATAAGGATGAGCACTTTGATGGTTATACACATTATGTATTATGTTTTCACGATTCAATATTTGAATGCATATGTAAGGGTACAAGTCATGAGGTTTCTACTGGTACTCTTATGAGCAATATAGATAGAATGAAGGAGAAACTGAAGTGATTCGTATGCTTCCGCTAATACCTTCGTCTAACAGCGAGTTGACGACATGACCGTTAACAAGGACGGATGGAACACGTCAACTCACGGGACGTTATGTGACATCATTCATTCGGTTTCGAGTAAAGGAGAGGATTTTATGAAATCAATTGGATCGAACAGAACAATAAAAGCACTAATTGCTAGAGGGTTGGATTCAAAGTTGGCGATTGATTTATATCAAAAGGGCTACACTTTAAATAAACTGAAATGTACGCCAATTGCAGAACTTAGTAATTTAGGAATAATTAATGAAGTTGCTATCAGAATACATAAGGAATCACGGGCACCGATACCTTTCAATACGGTTAATAAGTTGTTGTTTGATTCTAGATACACATGTTGTGTGTGTAGGGATAAGTCTAGGCCAATAGTGATACATCATATCATACCGTGGGAAGAGTCAAGAAGTGATGATATAGAAAATCTTGTTGTATTATGCCAAAAGCATCATGATGATGCTCATACAAAGCATGATCTAAGTATAAATCTAACAAGTAATAAAATAGTTGAACTCAAAAAAGAGTGGAATAGTAAGGTGCGAGAACTCGACAAGGACGTAGTATTAAAGTCAATGGAACCCAAAGAATGGTATGAGGCTATGTCTATGTGTTGGGACTACTTCAATGTAACTAGAATATATGAACTTGCTGAAAACCTTGGCATTGATATGGTTGACGGGAACAAGTATTTTCTTTCGTTATATAGACAGGGTTATGTAGACAAGAACGGAATGCTACTTGCAAATGAAATAAGTAAGCAAGTTGCAGCAGATAGCTTGTACTGGTTAGACTTTATGGGAGGTACATATATAAGTTTCTTTTTCAAGGAAATATTGAAGATGATTATTGACTCTAGAGAGGTACTTATTCTCAACGATTTATGGACAAAGCCGCAAATTATGTCCGTGGTTAAGCCGGGAGCTATTTTGTTTTTGCAAGGAGCATTTTATTTTCGCCATCTCTCTAAAGAACATAGAGGTAAGAATCAGAACCGTATTGGGTATCGACAAGCTAAAGGTATAAAGTTAGAATTTCAGTTCAATCCGTGGCATTGCGTTTCAGGCTCTTCACATTATAATCATCTTACAGGAAGAAGAGTTGCAACTGTAATCGGTATTGCTAGAGCTGTGACTAATGTGAATGGACAAGTTAACATAAGATGTAGTGTCTTAGGGATTGGAACTGGATTTGATAACGTTATTAATGGACGATTTGCTTTTTATAGTCCGACAGATTTTGAAGACTACGAGGAAGATGAACTGTACATTGAGATTTAGTGTATACGAAATGGGGTCATGAATGACGTCACATAACAATATATTTCCGTTCGCTAATTTATGGCATAATGAAGACATCGACTACGGGAGCAAGTATAAATATTAAGTAATATGCACACTACCGCACATCTCTTCACTGGGTGCAAGCACCGCATACGAAGAAGGGCGCTGAGGGTCCAGTTCAGAGACGTCGGAAATACGGAACGTTATGTGAATAATCATTCTGATAGACTAAAGTATATATAATTAGGTGGAGGTATAATATATGAGACGAAAGGTTTGCATACTAGCTCTTATAATTTTTGCGCTTACATCATGTCGTTATGATGAAGAAGAGCATAATTATGTTGAGGTTTTAGAATCAAAGATAGATGAACTTGAGGATGAGATATCAGTATTAAATGAAGAGTATGATATGAAGATTGAAGAATTAATCTCTGAGAAGAAAGAGGAGCTTGAAAGTAAAGAAAATGAAATTTATATTTTAAATGGATCGACTAAAGAACTTGAGTTAATACCTAATGAAGGTCAACTAAAATTCTTGGATTTTTATAAGGAATTTAGTACACGGGTTTTATATAATGGACACGTTGATAATGGCGTTAAGGTCGAAGTACAGTTAGTTGAACCATTAAGAATTCTTCCATCAGAGGATGCTCCATACGTAGAATTTTATGGTGGTCTTACATATGATAATTATTATACAGATTCAAAAATTGTAACAGGAGATTTATTATATGTTGCTTGTGATAGAGATACTCCTTCCGATAAAGGAAATTTTACAGAATGGTGCTGTGTTTGTTTAAATGGGTCGATAGTTGGATATGTGAAAGAAGAGATGGTTATTAGTTATGATCATGAATCGTTAGTGTTTGAAGAGATAGAGCAATTTCAAGACTTTAGTGTTGGAATGACAGTGAATGAAGCAGTTAGCTTGTTTGAAAATAGATATAGGGAAAATTATGCTAATAATTATCCTGATAAATTATTTTCAATTGTTACTCAAGACAATGTAGAAATAGGTGTCAATTTCATTTGCAGTGCTACTAGTAGAATTGTTACGGGGATTATAGTGTCTACAGAAGAGTATCCATTAATGTCAGGTTACAAGGTTGGGGACGATTTTGAGGACTTTTCTCAGTATTATGATGATTTTTTTGGTTCAGATTCTATTATACTACTTCAACAGGATGCTGATGAACGTATCTATGAATTAGGTGGTGGGTACTTTATGCAAGTATTTGGGCGTGAAGGCAAGGTAGGATCAATTGTAATTGACAAAACATATATATGGTAATCTGAAGATATAATTGTTGATAGGGGTCATGATTACTTCACATAACAAAATGTTTCCGTACGCTACGCACATCCCTTCACCGGGTGCGAGCACCGCCTGCGAATAAGGGCTACGAGGGTCCGGTTCAGGGACATCGGAAACACGGTACGTTATAAGACAGATGTTACTAGTGTAATTTTTCATAACTGAGGTTTTAAGAATAGAAATGTATTTCTTTCTTTGACTAGATAGTTTATAAACATAGTTGGGAGGTGAACTTAATCAAAATGTATAGCTTAAGAAAGAAAAAAATCAGAGGGGCAAGGAGAAAATACAATAAGCTTTTAGAAAGATTAGTAAGTAATACTAATGATTTTCCGGATCTGGAGAATCAACTATATTGGCATCTGCATATGCCATGTTCTGATTTATTGTTGAATAGCCCTAAAACTCCTTCTTATGTAAGAACTGGTTGCATTAAAACAATTATTGAAAGAACTAAATATCTAATAAATATAAAACCTCATAGCATGAGAAATTCAAAAGTAGTTGCGGCAATTAGTATACCATATTTATGGGATTCTCAAATCATTGTGTTTAACGATAATGAGTATTTTAACTCATTTTTTGATAGAAACGATAAATATCAGAAATGGCTTCCAATCAGTAATGAAGATACAAGCAGCAGATTTCTTGATAGATGGAGTATCAGTACGGTTGGTGATTTAGAAATAAAAGGTTATAAAGAAATAATATGTGATGACGATTATAATTATCAAGGTGAGATATGGTTTATAGGTGAATTAAGTATGCAAATTTGAATAATTGGATATAATTGATTGTTAATGGCTGTTTCCGTACTATGCGTCTGATAACAATATATTTCCGCTCGCTCAATTGTGGTATAACGAATATAACTACTACGTAAATTGAGATGGTAATTTAACCGTTGAGGCATACTGGCGCACATCTCTTCACTGGGTGCGAGCACTGCCTACGAAGCAAGGCTCTGAGGGTCCAGTTCAGGAACGTTGCAAACACGAGACGTTATATGAAAGTGATAGCTAATTAAAAAAAGAACTATTTTATTGGCTGCACTATTGTTGAATAGATATCGTAATTATGATAGAATATGCATATGATATTATAGGAGGTGCATATAATGCCAACAATAAGACCAAGTTCTGATCTAAGAAATAAGTATAATGAGATATCAAGTTTTTGTCATGATAATTCAGAACCAGTATATATAACTAAAAATGGCAAAGGGGATTTAGCTGTTTTAAGTATAGAAACTTATGAGCGTTTAGTCGGCAAATTTGAATTGAAAAAGTTGTTAAATGAAGGAATTGAGGATACTAAAAACAATAGAGTTTTATCAGTAGAAGATGCTTTTAGAAGAATTAGAAAAGGAATTTAGAGATGGATAATTATAGAGTTATAATTACTGAGAAAGCAATCAAAGACATAATGGAAATATCAGAGTATATTTCCATAACTTTTTTTTTAAAAGGTATCAGAAGGATTATAGTTGGTAATTATATAATTTTTTATATATGTTTAGATAAAGACTTATTAGTTAGTGTTATTAGAGTTTTATATAATAAAAGAGACTGGAAAAATATAATATAATTGCTTTATATTTTTGGTTATGGGCAGTTTCCGCTGTCACCAGTATATAACAATGTATTTCCATTCGTTCGGGAAGGGTGTTTCTCTAGGGTAAGCCTTCACACATCCCACCACCTAAGCGCGTCGCGACAGTCATCGCATTAGCCCTTAATCAGAGCATGAGCGGATTCCTTAAAAGGCGCTGGGACGTTGGAAATACGGGACCATTATAGGAAACTTCTCACTAGGGTATTCCTAATGAGTGTCAAAGAAGACTTTTATAATTCTGCTTGCTTGATAAAATCTCATAATTTCAATTTCAGATAAAGTATGATTTGGTATGTAAAAAAGAATATATGATTCAATAATTAGCATTCTATATTGTTTTGTCTTAAGTTGCAGGTCTTTTGGAATAGTACCTTTAGAAGGAAAATCTGCTAAGGATTGAACAGCATGATCAATTTTATCAATTAATTGATATGCTGCAGGTGGATTATCAATGGAAATATAGTTTAAGATATTCCTAACATCATCCATAGCAGTAGGGTAGTAAATTATTTTATATGGTTTAGACATTATATTCATTCCTCAACTCTTCCATAAAAATACTGTGACTTACTTTTGGTGCTCTATTAGCACGTTCTGCTTCAGCAACTGCAAGTTTTTCATAAAGTTCTAGTTTGGCTTGAAGTTGTTCAAAATAAGCTAAGCTCATTTACAACTAAGTCACCTTTGCCGTTTTTAGTAATATAAACAGGTTCGGCATCTTTATGACACGTTCAGATATTGTGTTAAAGTTATTTCTTAGGTCAGATATAGGAAGTATTTTGGGCATTTAATCACCTCGTTATATTATTATGAGTAAATTATATTATAATTATGATATATGGTAAATAAGATTTTTAATAATATTGAGTATAAATTTGTAATTTTTGAGTAGCATCCTATAACAAAATATTTCCGCTTGCTACCCATATTCACTCTTTTTAGGGATATTTATGAGGTCAAGAGTGAACGTCGGAAATAAGAACCGTTAGAGGAAAGAATAGATTAGTTTAAGATGCAGTGGAAGAGAGGTTTTGCTATGTTGTCAATTGAACCAATTGTTGAAGTAAATAGACAGGATTTTTTTGATTCAATTGAAGAATTATCATTTAGTAGACTTATGAATGCAGAAGCTTCAGTTGATGTTCGAGATTGTGTAATGATGGATAACTATTTGGTTTTCGCACTCCGACTTGGCTCTAAATCACTAATTAAGTATGGACTCTCATATGTAGTCTATCGAGAGATTGATGAGGGAGTTGAGTTAATTGAGATTTTCTATGAAGATGATAGTTTTATACCTCATTCATCGGTTTGGTCAGCATATTGGATTCTGAATAAGTTTGGTAAGTATAGATATATTGATATTGAGATAGACACTTATAAGAGGCTAGAGCCATCCTTTGATGATGCTTGCGCAGTTTTTTATAGTGAGCAACTAGACGAGCGTAAATATCGAGTTTTTGATGTGGATTTCTAACTGGACCTTGTTGGTAGATTAGAGTATCAGAAGATAGAATAGGCTCTAGATGTAGGTTTTCTTAAGCTTCCGTCTATTCCTTCCTAGTTGACGACATGGGTTGATAATGGGAAGGATGCCACACATCTTCAACTAACGTTATAAAAAATACTAATTAATCTTTTGAGATAACTGATAATAGTAGAATATTAGGAGTAGGAAGGTGGAATAAAGAGTGGAAAACATAAATATTAGGCTTGAAGAAAAAAAAGATTGGCTAGAAGTAGAATTACTAACAAGAGTAGCTTTTTGGAGTGAAGATCGAATAAAAAAATAGGTGTTGGTGCTACAGAACATTACATGGTACATATGATGAGAGAAAATGAAGGGATTAGGGAGTTAACTTTTGTAGCAGAATTAAAAGACGAAATTGTTGGTCATATCATATACAGCAAAGGTTCATATATTCTACAATCTGATGGAACTAAGAAAAAGGTGCTTAATTTTGGACCACTAAGTGTATTACCCAAATATCAGAAAAAAGGTATTGGAAGTGCATTAATGAAATACTCTATTAAACGAGCTAAAGAATTGGGATATGGAGCAATCCTGTTTTTTGGACATCCGACCTACTATCCTAAATTTAGATTTAAGGAAGCAAAAGAATTTGGAATAACTACAAAAAAAGGAGATAATTTTCCTGCATTCATGGCAATGGAATTACAAGAAGGTTATCTAAGTGGAGTTACTGGAAAGTACGTTGAAGCACCTATCTACGATGACAGTTTGACTAAAAAATCAGCAAAAGAGTATGATAAACTCTTTCAATAAAAGGGACTCCTTCTAAGGCACTGGGACGTGGGAAATATGGGACGTTAGATAAAATTGACTCATTCATTTCGGAGTGTTTACTTTTAGGTCACTAAATAAAAAATAATAAATTTGGTGTATTATAATGATTATATAATACGAACTGAAAGGTTGGAACATATGTTAAGTATTTTAAAGGCAAATAAGAAGTTATCAGAGTGTCTTGAAAGATTTTGTGATGTTGAAATTTTAGATGATTTTCAAAAAACTGAAGATGAAGATGGATACTTAGAATATAATATTAATGGAAAAACGTTCGCCAAAGAAGGTGGTGGTGGCGAATATATTCTTTTAGAGGATGGTTCCGTAGGTTTTTGGGGAAGTGAAGGACAGGTAGGTAGAATAGCTGACAATATTAATGATTTTTTCGAGTTTGTAATAAACTGCCCATATTGGCAAGACTATGTCAAAAAAGACATGTATGTAAATATTTCCGTACTTTCTGAGTTTTCAAAGAAGAACTATGATGAACTTGTCACATCAATGAAAAAGGACTGCATTGATGTTTTAAAAAAGCAAAAATACATGGCCGATAATCTAGGAATAAAATTATATGATGATGTTGCCACTCAGGTATTGATTAGGTTTTATAAAAGTGCAAATCGTGAAATGAGATTTTACGCTGAATTTACTGAAGATGATGGTAGTAAGCATAGCACTTCAGGAACACTATTTGAATAGCATTTAATTATTAGCGAAGAGAAGGTAATTTAATTACAGTTTCTTGTAAATTGGCAAATAATTAACAAAATAATAGTTGATACATATAATTAAATTTATTATAACTAACATATAATTAGAAGAGATTTTTTCTAGGTATTATAAAAAGGATGATGATATTTATCAAAAGGAGGAAATATAGTGGAATACATTAAATTTAGTTTACTATTTATTTTTAGTCATGTGGTAGCTTATACATTTGCAGGAGTTATAGCACTAAAGGTAAGCAAAGAGATTTATGAAAACAAAAGCAGACATTGTGATTTCTTAAGAGATATGTCAAATAAAGAAGAGAGTATGTATGTTTCAAAGTGTTTTTTACCAGCTCAAATTTTAAGAGGATTTCTGATGTCAATTGTTCTTTTGCCAATATTGGACAGTCTGTTAGAATTATCATTTGTATTACAAGTAACCTTTTTTTGCAGTCTAATGTTTATTTATACCCATATTTCTGCTGTATCACCGTTTATTGATAACATAGAAGGATTTGTATACTTTAAAAAACAGTATATCAAGAAGAATATAATTGTAAAATTTCAATTAGAGATGGTTATGTACAGTATTTTATTCAGCCTGTTTTTAGGAATTTTATTGAGGATTACATATTAAGGATTATTCTGGAGTTTACAAATTAAGATGCATAATGAAAAGATTTCAATGTACGTCTAAATGATATAAAGACATGACATAAGTGTTGTAAACATTTATCCGTTCAAAATTGTTGTTTTGCAAATTATTACCAGAAAGATGTATTAATGTATGAACAAAATAGATTTATATAGCTATGGATTAGCTCTTAGGTATTATTTATAATGGTGGCTACAGCGGTTTACGTATTATCCATCACCTAACAAAATATTTCCGGTTACTAATTTATGGTATAATGAAAACATCGACTACGGGAGCAAGTATAAATATTAAGTAATATGTACACTACTGCACATGCACTGCAAGTACCGCCTACGAAGAAGGACTCTGTAGGCGGTACTTGCAGTGAAGAGACGTAATACGGATCGTTGAGTGAAATTGGATACTAGTTATTAATGAAGTATATTAAAAGGATGTTTTTATGATAAATTTAGCAAACTACATAACAATTACAAGAATTATCCTTGTCTTACTATTATTGATCATAGAACCTCTAAGTGCAAAATTTTTTATTATATATACAGTATGTGGAATAAGTGATATGCTTGATGGGTATGTTGCCAGGAAAACTGGTACAACAAGTATAATTGGTGAGAAACTAGACTCAATAGCAGATTTATTAATGGTATTTATAGTAATATACAAACTATATCCTATAATACAATTACCATTAAAATCATATATTTGGATTAGCGTTATAATAGTAATAAGAGTAATTTCAATGATAATAGTGTTTATAAAGTATAGAACTTTTGGGATACTTCACACATACGCTAATAAGGTTACTGGATTTTTATTATTCTTATCACCTTTGTTACTTGTGCTCATTCAATTAAATGTACTAACTTTTATACTTTGTATCTTTGGTAGTATTTCGGCAATAGAGGAACTAATTATTAATATCATCTCTAATGAGTTAGAACTAAACAAAAAAAGTATATTTTTTATAGAGTGATTTGAAGTATTTGATATACTGGCAATTACCGTATCTAACATCACTTAACAATATATTTCCGTTCGCATATAAGTTACAGCTAACTTAAATAAGTTTATTATTCATATAAGCATATTAGTTATAAGATTATATATTAGTGATTTTGTAGGATATAAAAGGTTATTAGTTGATATTGAAGGGATGACTTACATGATAACAATATGGGATTGGTTTGAAAGATATATGCCCATTAAAGAACGGTATAGGTTAATTAAAGAAGCTGGATTTGATGGAATTATGATGTGGTGGAGTAATGAGTTTGGGCGTGATATTTTTGGTAAGGATGATTATCGCAATGGACCGAAAATTGCACGCGAAATTGGACTTTTCATTGAAAATATCCATGCGCATGTTCAAAACGCAAATAAGCTTTGGCTTGATAATCTAGAAGGTGAATCTCAAGGTAAATGTTACCGCCAATGTGTTAAAGATTGTGCAGATTTTGACATCCCAACAATGGTTCTACACTTACCTAGTGAAGATAATTTATATAATCCATTAGGATTAGACCGTATGAAGATGATTGCAGAACTAGCAGAGCATCATGGTGTAAATGTTGCATTAGAGAATCTACATAATCTTCCAAGTTTAGCTTATATATTAGAACAAGTTGATTCTCAACGTATTGGATTTTGTTATGACAGTGGACATCATTACCGCTACTATCCAGATGTTGATTTACTATCTAAATATGGAACAAGACTAATGGCACTACATTTACATGATAACAATGGAAGTAATGGTCAGCATGGTTTACCTTTTGATGGCGATATTGATTGGGATATCACTATGAAGAATATTGTAGCAACATCTTATACTGGTGCAACAGCATTAGAGCCTATGAAATGGGATTACGAGAATCTAACAGTAGAAGAATTTTTGAGAGTTGCATTTGATAAAGCAAAAAGATTGGAACTATTAAGAAGCTAGATTACTAAACGTTAGATTAAATATAATATAAAGCAACATTTCAATATAGATAAAGCATTACAATGTATTAAGGATGAAACGAAATTGTTTCTATTTAGACTTATCATACTAGTGAGGTGAAGTGCTTTGGATAATTTATCAAGCATAATTTGGATTTTCCCGTTAACAATTACATTACATAATATTGAAGAGGCCTTATGGTTACCAAGTTGGTCTCAAAAAGTGAAGCGGTATCATAAACCAGTAGGTAAAAATGAATTCTATTTTGCATTGATATGTGTAACACTCTTGGCATATTTATTTTCATTTTTATATATGCTTTATGCTAATAATGGAATAATTAGATATGTGTATTTTGGTTTTGTTGGATCAATGATACTGAACGCAATTTTTCCGCATTTAATTGCTACAATAGTATTAAGGCAGTATGCTCCTGGGGTAATAACTGGAATATTACTTAATGTACCGTGCTATAGTCTATTAATATCTTTTGCAGTAAAAAGTAACCTTATATCATTGACTGAAGTTTTGGTCTCTACAGTAATAGTTGGTGGCATTATGCTAGCTATACTACCTATTTTATTCAGAATAGGACGAAAGGTAGTCGATTACTAATATAAAAGCTTCTTTTACATATTGGTTGGCTATTAACAATTCATATTTTATGTTGGGTATAGTATTTGATAGATTGTATCAATAAGCTATTTCTATGGAGGGGTGTTGAGAGGAATAATTATGAATTTAACAGTATGGGTCAGTAGTATTAAACATTTACAGCAGTTTTCAACAATTGCTCCAGATGGGGTAACTGCCAATGAAATTAAAAGAAGATTGCCTAAAGATTTTCCACAAATGACTATAAATCAGTATAATATTCCTTTAGTTATGAATTCTGAAGGAAAACTTATAGTAGAAGAAAATAGTATTAGTTTTACTGCAAAGAGAAAAAATTCATTCCTAATGGCTTTTCAAAAGTATAAAAATTTAGATTATAATCTCAGCTTTAAATTAGATATTTTAGAAATTAATTGTATTGCTAGGTATCATCATATAGATATTATTAGTAAATATAATATTCATTGGATTAGACTAATGCATAGTTCAGAAAAAACGATTAATAATTTGTTAATTAGTTGTAGAGGGTATGGATGTTTTACAAAAGTTCACAATAAGAATGATAAGCTTCATATCTTTTTAAAAGAAATTATAGAAAAAAATAATGTATAATAGGTGATGTTTACTCAAATGTGATATAATGATTCTATTGAGTACTGAAAATACATCTAGATTATTCTATTATAAGAGAACAGATGGAGGAAATAGATTTTTAGGGTAGTTCAGGAATGAGGTAGCAAGATGTTAGAAGACATATATATAATTTGGAGGGATTTAGTAATTTTGTTGCTTTATGTAACTCAATTGATTCTTTTAAGTTTATTTCTATCTACACAAATATATGGTGAGTATTATGCTTTATGTTCTCACTATAATTTGTTTGAGGATAAAGCTAGAAGAAGACTGATAATATATATTTTTGGAGATAAGGAAAACTATGAAATTGATAGCAAATTGAAAAGAAAGGAAATTCAGTGGTATATCTATGGAATTCTTTTTCTAGTGGTATTCGTAGCCTTTATTGTTTTGTTATTATTTGGACATCACAATACGTTGCTTGAAATTATCTACCTTATTGGATCTACAGTATTAATTATCATTCTAGATATACTAGATTTCAATTTGCATTATAGGAAAGTTGAAAGAATGATTAATTCAATGGAATATGAAGAGTTGATATATAATGAGTATGAAAGGCTTGCCTTGCCAAGGCTAATTTATTTTTGTGGTTCGGTTATAGTAGCCATAATTTTATTTGCTGTTCTAGAAGACTACTTTGGAGAAATATTAGGAATTGTAATGTCAATTTACTTTATGTTTATAGGTATATTTGGAGCGTTTGTTAAGATGATGTTTTTGAAACTTCCAATAGCAATGTATGGAGAATTGGTTGTTCCAATAAATATACTTATAGCTGTAATTAGTTTTGGGACTTTAGTTTATCAACTACTTACATTATAATTTTACAAAATAAAATAAATAATAATATACCTAGATGGCTAAATGAAGGTATTGCTTCTTATGAAGCTAAAGATAAAAACCCAGAATGGATTATAAAGACAATTAAAAATGGATTGGAAAATAATAATATTCCTAGATTTAGAGATTTAGATACCGGTGATGATTTTGAAACTTTTTTCAATAGAAATGGTTATCAATATTCATATACCATTGTAGAATTTATTGTTACAGAGTTTGGGTATGATAAGTTGAAGGAGTTTATTCAATCACCAACTATGTATTTAGAAGTTTTTGGATTAACAGAAAATCAGTTACAAGAAAAATGGATAACCTATCTTGGGGAGAAGTATCTATAACTAATAGTTTTACAAGACATCTGGTTACACTAATGGAATAAGGAGGAACATATAAATTGACATCATTTAAGATAGATAAGTGTAGGATTACAATTTTGATAGGTATCATATTATTGGTTGTTACTTCAACAGTTGCCATATGGGCTTACAATCAAAAATTGAAATTGGAGCAAAATCAATTGGAGCGAGATGTACAAGCAACGTACATGGTTATGAATTTGCTAAATGGGGAGTTAAAACGTTATCAATGTATGTATGATAGAGGGGATATTGATGAAGTCTCATTGAAAGAACATCAAGATATGATAAGGGGAATCTGTAATACTACTATGAAGATTAGATATGCCTCACAAATGTCTAATATCAGAATGATTACACCAGAATCTCTAGAAGATGTTGACGATGAATCTTATCAAAAGTATTTGAAAATGTCGGATTATCTCTCTTCAATTTTCGAGGGAAGACCTAAATCAGAAAAGTATGAAGGGGAAGAAGTTGAATACTTCTATAATATTTATATTTCTGATGAATTTAAGAGTTCAATTGAACAAATTTTGAGTTAGTACTAGAGGTTTAATAGCTTCCGTAATTAATATATATATAGCAATTAGAAATATTATTTGATGAAGAGGAGAAATTCAAATGTATTTATATCGACCAGTTGGTTTAAAGGAATTTATTTTGATTAAGGATTCTGGTTACACTCAGTTTCCTCCAAGGTTGTTTCACCAACCAATCTTTTATCCAGTATTGAATGAAGAATATGCTATTGAGATTGCTTCAAACTGGAACACTAAGGATGCAATATCAGACTTCATTGGTATAGTATTGAAGTTTGAGATTGATGATAGCTATGTTAGTAAATTTAAGGTAGAAGTGGTTGGAGGAAATATACATCAAGAGATGTGGGTTCCAGCGGAGGAATTAAATGAGTTTAATATCCACATAATAGGAGAGATTCAAGTAAGTAAGACATTTTATGGCGATAAGTATCAAGGAAAGACCATTGAAGAACTGTTAGGCAACAGATAATTTTGTAATACTCAACTCTTGAATAGGATAAGAAGCAACCAAGAAATTTGTTGGATTGGTATTGAATCATATTAAGCAAATAATTTATAATTGAAGCTATAGTAATTATAACTTGAAATATGGGGGCGAAAGCAGTTAGGCAAACTTTTATACTTCTTTTGACGCAGAGATACAGTGTGTTTTATATATATATAAACTGGGAGGTTGAGAATATGAAAACTATAGTAGTATTTAAGTCTAAATCAGGCTTTGTTAAAAAATATGCCACATGGATTGCAGAAGAGTTAGAAGCAGATCTATTGGAATATTCTAAAGTTACTATTAAAGAACTTGAATCTTATGACACCATAATTTATGGTGGTGGATTGTATACAGTCGGTATAAATGGAATAAAACTAATTACCAAAAACTTAAATAGATTAAAAGACAAAAGAATAGTTGTTTTTGCATCAGGTGCAACTCCTCCTAGAAAAGATGATATAGAAAAAGTTAAAAATAAGAGTTTCACGAAAGAACAACAGAAACAACTACAATTTTTTTATTTGAGAGGTGGGTTCGATTACAAAAAACTTAACTTAGGTGATAAACTTCTAATGAAAATATTAAAATGGAAGCTGAAAATGAAAAAAACATTAATGCCTGATGAAAGAGGAATGTTAGCTTCATATACTGTTCCTGTAGATTTCACTAAAAAGAAAAACATAGAGGAAATTATCTTATATGTAAACTCATAGAATTTAAGTAATATGTATTAAATCAAAGTAGTTATTTCATACATCCTTCTAAGGTTGAGAAACGTCGTGAACACGGAACGTTATCTAACAACATCTATAATCACAATTTTTTTTATCTATATAAAGAAAGGGAGAATGATATGGAGAAAACAGCTTATGAGATTCAAAAAGAGAGAATTAAAGAACTAGAGGGAAAAGCAGCAGAACTATTAGAAAAATGTGATGTTGTAACTCTCGCTTCTGTAAATGAAAAAGGTTATCCTCGTATATGTACAATTAACAAGATTGAAGCAAAAGGTTTTTCAGAAGTTTACTTTTTCACTTCAAAGAGGTCCCATATAAATGGTAAAGCAACGCATTTTCAAAACAACACAAAAGCAAGTGGATGTTATCATCTTGGAGGAGATAGTGTTACACTTATAGGAAATGTTGAAATAATTGAAGATATGAATATTAAAAAAGAGGTTGATAAATATTGTGATAGGAATTTCTTTAAAAAAGGTGTAGAGGATCCTAAAAGCTTCTTATTAAGGTTCATCACGAATGAAGCAACATTTTGGATTGAGGGTAAGTTCAGAACATGTAAATACAAAGTTAAATTATAAAAAAATCAATAGCTATTTAAAAATGTTTTTAAATAGCTATTGATTTTTTGTTTTGACATGTTATAATCTATTTAAATAAAATTTTAAATAGGTGGTGGTTGAATGGGCTTGGCTGATACTTTTAAAGTGCTGTCAGATCCCTTAAGGCGAAACATTCTTGTATGCTTGAAAGAGGGCAAACTTACAGCAGGAGAAATAGCAGATAAATTTAATATTACACCTGCTGCTCTTTCATATCATTTAAAACTTCTTAAAAATGCTGATTTGATAATGGAATATAAACTAAAGAATTATATCTATTATGAATTGAATACAAGTGTTTTTGATGAGCTAATTATTTGGATAAATCAATTTGGAGGGGAAAATAATGAAAAATAAATTATTATGGATAATAACTTTACTGCCTACTATTGTAACTTGCGCAATTATACCTTTTATGGACGATAAAATTCCTATGCACTACGATGCTGTAGGCAATATTGACCGATGGGGTTCTAAATATGAAAATTTAATATTTCCAGTTATTATTATTGTCATGACATTGTTTTGGAAATTTATTATGAATTATTTTAGAAAAAAACAAGCATCAAATCAGGACGAAAAAACAATTAAAGAAGCTCAACAAAATGAAAATGTGATATATTATACAGCTATTGGTATGGCAATTCTATTTAGTATTATGCATTACACAATGATGTATTCTTCGTTCATTGAAACAAAAAATAATATGGCAAATATGGCAATAGATATAAATACAGTAACAAATATAGTTGTGGGTGTATTATTAATTGTCATTGGAAATATTATGCCTAAAAGTAGGCGAAACAGTATTGTAGGTGTAAGGACTGTTTGGAGTATGAAAAGTGATATAACTTGGGCTAAAAGCAATCGATTTGGAGGAATCTCTCTAATTATATCAGGATTATTTATAATCTTAGAATCCGCAATTATCGGTAGTTTAAAATCTACTATTATAATGCTTACAATCATTATAGTAGATGGCATTGTTTTAATGATATATTCTTACCAAATTTCTAAAAAATATTGTGGAAAATAAATGGTTCAGTTCAAAGCCGTCGGATACGAATAAAATATTCCCATCTCACTTTGATGTGGTATAAATAGAGGGAATGATGCTATGATAGCAAGAATGGTTAATTTTAGGGAATATAAAAGGTAATTACAAATTAAATCTGAGTAAAGAAACTAAACAATTTATAATTTACTATGCTGAAACAGATAAGAGTTGTATTGAAAAAGTTTCATATATGCTTGGAGATAGCTATGATAGAATTACTAATAGATTTAATCAAAAGCTTGAAGAAAAATTAGTTGTTGAGATTTATTCAGAACATACTGAACTACTTAATGCTTTAGGATTTCCTAATGCACCTAAATGGGTTAGAGGTGGAATTGGAGTTGGTAAAATTTTAATTGCGTCACCATTAAATCCACCATATGGTACAGACTTCCATGGTGTGGTAAATACTGCGGTTCATGAGTTCGTTCATATAATTGTAAATAAAATAAATAATAATATACCTAGATGGTTAAATGAAGGGATTGCCTCTTATGAAGCTAAAGATAATAATCCAGAATGGATTATAAAGACGATGAAAAATGGATTGGAAAATAATAATATTCCTAGATTTAAAGATTTAGATACTGGTGATGATTTTGAAACTTTTTTCAATAGAGATGGTTATCAATATTCATATACCATTGTAGAATTTATTGTTACAGAGTTTGGGTATGATAAGTTGAAAGAGTTTATTCAATCACCAACTATGTATTTAGAAGTTTTTGGATTAACAAAAAATTAGTTACAAGAGAAATGGATAACCTATATTGGGGAGAAGTATCTATAAGAATTAATTAGGTTAATTTCTCAAAGGGGGAATAATTATTATTACAACAGAAAGATTAAATCTAAGAACATTTAAATTAATTGATAGAGATTTTTTATATGAACTAGATAATAATAAGGTTGTTAATAAGTTTAGATCAACTGATGAGAGAACTATGCATTTTTGTATTGAGCAAATTAATAATTGGAATTCTAGATATAACAATGATTTACTCAATGTTTATTTAATAGAACTACGTAAGACAAAAGTACCAGTAGAACTAATATTTCTTGTAAGAAAAGATAATAATCGTATTGAACTTGGTTATAGGATATTGGATATACATTGGGGAAGAGGTTATTGTAGCGAAGCTTGTACTCTATTATTAATAGAATATTTTAAGAGAAATAATGATAATGTCTATGCTGAAACTCATGCTGAAAATATTAACTCAATCAAGTTATTAAGCAAATTAGGTTTTAAAGAGATAGAATATAGTTGGGAGTATAATTGTAGAGAATTTCAATTAGAGAAAACTCAATTTAGCATGTGATTACAATAATCTTAAAGAACTCAATTATTTCCATCTGTTCGGGAAGTGTGTTCTTTTGGGTAAGCCTTACATATCTAGTACCTAAGTCAGTGGGACAGCCATCGTATTAGCCTAGTAAAGAAAATTATAAAATGATAAGTATAATAGAATAGATGGCAAAGTTTCTTATAG
The DNA here is from genome assembly GCF_036985595.1 of Vallitalea maricola. NCBI lineage: Bacteria > Bacillati > Bacillota > Clostridia > Lachnospirales > Vallitaleaceae > Vallitalea > Vallitalea maricola. The sequence goes on from NZ_BTPU01000076.1 coordinate 36,473, forward strand.
TACTAAGTAGATGTTTATTGAGGTTAACAAATAGTAATATAAATGTGATTTTTGATGGTATCAGGAGGATTTAATGAAAGTAAAAATAATAATGGTTTTAGGGATTATATTGATATTAACATCTTGTTCTTATAGTAGTCCAGATATGGTACGATTTAATGGGAATGAATATAAATTAAAATCGGATGATTCTAATGGTAGATTATATAGCCGAGAATTCGGAAGCATAAGTGCAGGGGAATCTTATGATTTGATTATAAGAGAAAAGGACGATAGAATAATTATAATATATAATTATAAAGAATATATAATTAATGGAGATAAAAATAATTTTTCAGTTATATATCCGAATAAAGTAGAGATATCCAGTTCATTTAAGCAAGGGGTAATAACTGTAAGTGGAGATGTAACTAAAATATTAGATTATCCACCAATTAATGAATTTCGATTTTTTTTATCTAGTGAAGGGGGTAGGTTTGATGGATCTCAATTGTTATTTGGTATAGTATTATTTATATTAGGTGTTGTATCAATTGTGAGTCCAGAAACAACATGGTTTTTGAATAGAGGATGGATGTATAAAAAGGCAGAACCAAGTGAACTATATTTAACACTAGTTAAGATAGGTGGAGTAATTGGTTGCATTGCAGGTATTATATTTTTATTTTCATCGTGTTCATCCAGTTAGTCTTATAAATATATATTAAAGCACAAATTTTATAAGGAGGATAATAGATATGGGATTCATAGCTATTTTATTAGCCGTTTTTAACATAATAATAATGTTTTTGAGAAGAGTGTATTTGTATCCTGATACAATTAGTTTTTTGGTATTTGTCTTAATAATTATTAATATAGTGTATTTGGCAGTATTGAAAAAAATATCAGGTGTATATGAAGTTCTAAAAAAATGGTTTAAAGGTGATAAACTTGAGATTGATGAATGGAATATATTATTAGTTAACACTAGACAATTATTAGTTGTTAATTATATTTTGAGTTTTATTATTTGGATAGTTATATTCATAAGTAATATAATAGGAATCAGAATTCCTTTAGGGTTTGCCACATGTTCATTTCAGATAGTTATATTATTTAATGGTATTATTTTAGCACCTGGTTATATACAGATACAAAGGAAAGTTAAGTAATAATCAATACGTCAGTTAACAATATATTCCCTTTGTTCTGCTTGGGTGCAATAAACGTAACGACTACATTTATTATAAAGATAAGCTTGATTTCACACGGTTTCACATTCTACTTCCTAAGCCAAGTTTAGACTCTGGTTGCATTAGCGGTTCGATTCGTAATTCAGGCTGAATATTTCCTTCTAAGGCACTAAGACGTAAAATATAGAACGTTAAATGAAATTACTGACTATTATGGTGGAGGATTATAAGATGATTAGAATAATAAGTGATAGATTACTAATTAGAGATCATATTGAAGAAGACCTGAAAACAATGCACGAATTACTTTATAACGAAAAAACTATGTTTTATTTACCAGAAATAAGAATTAAAAATCTCAATGAGAGTAAAGTTTTTTGAGTAAGATTGAACGTTGGAATACGAACTGTTAAGTAAATCTTCTATCTGACGTATTGGAGGTTACGATGTGAAAATATATAAAAAAGTATTAAACGAAATCACTATTGGCAATAGTAACTTCAAATACGTAGTAGTAGAAAAAACTAACGAGATAGTATTTCGAGCATATTCTTATGAATTTAATGATACATTCTGTGAAGTACATCTAAGTTGGAAAGATAATTACTATGTTAATCCATACCTACCTTCGGTAGCTAAAATAATGATTGAATATGCAATAAAGAAGGGGTGGAATCATTGTTTGAGAAATCAAAAGGTTATACTTGAACTGGACTCAGAATTATTACGATTAACTTCAAAGCAAACAACAAAAATCATCTATTTAGAAACAGCAGAGTTTTATCAAATTAAAGAAATGTTGTTCTGTATGGATGGGATATCCATATCAGATGATGAACTTGTAGATTTGATAGATGATAATGAAGGATTGAATCAGTACTATAAGAAACTGTTAACAAGATATAAGGAATTTAGAGACAAAAATAATGGGATATAGAGTTGATTTGATGAAACGATTATTAGGAATTATTGTATTAATATCAACAATTGTTCTTATTGGAATAGGTTGTTATAATAAGATAAGTAGTGAGAAGAATATAGAAATAATTACTCAAAAAGATACTATCAAAAATGAAGCTGAAAAGGTTACTGATACAATAGAAAATAATATTATTTATGGAACAGATATTTTAGAAGAAGATATTAAACAACCCCAAATTGTGAATTATCAAGTGTTTATTAATCAGAATGATTGCATATTTGAAGTATATGAAATGATAGTTTATATAATCCAGCAAACATAGATTATATCAAAATTATATTTGATTGATTATATAGAGGATAATGTATTAGTTAGTGCCATTACGGAATATAAACTAGACTTTAGTGTTATTCATAACAATAATGAAACGATTCTACAATTACAAAACTTAAATAGTGATACAGAAAGCATACAAATACTAAAAGAATTTGCTAAATCTAATGACCAAATATTAGTTAATGATATAAATATATCCTTAAATGGTAATAAGCCAGAATTTAAACTTTTCAGACTGGATAATAATACACGGAAGCACCAATCAAATTATCCATATTTGACTACAAGCAATGTAATGGTAGAGATAGATTTCAGGAAATTAATAAATCATCCGTAGAAACTACGATTATTAACAATATTCGTGGGGATGCTAATACCACTATTCCACAAATAGATTATAATTGGGAAAATGATAGAAATGTAATAGTTTCTCTTAACCATATAAAAATTGGAGATAGTATAAAGATTGACCTTACAGGTTCAAGGGATATAGATAATGATATCATACTAGGTCTGTATGATAGTAATAAAAATGATGTCGGTGGAATTTACTACTGATAACATAATATATGAGTTTCATGTTTCAGGATGTGATTATCTAGGATTATACACTTATAAAAATAATGAAGTGAAAAAACTCTATGAATTAGCTGATGAATCATATTGGATAGGTAATATATCTAATGATAGCAATTGGGTACTGTTAGGGATGGCAGATGAATGGCTTTTTCATATGTCTATATTCAATATCCTAAGCAAAAAAAGATATTTTATTGGCGATGAAATATCAGTTGGAAGTATAGAAGATGCTTACATTGATGATAAGTATGCTGTATTTTGTTCTGAAAATAAATTGAAATATATCTGTTTAAAATCAATTACCTCTGATGATATTGTTTTACAAGAATCAATACTTCTTGATGAATTAGTATGCAAGGTATTAGCATTTAATAAGACTTCAGACAATAATTATAGCTGTATAGTAAAAGGTAAAGAAAGTATATTTCTTGTCATACTAGATAGTATGATGAATTCAATCAATACATTTAATTTGCCAATAGATGTTAATAACAATATATATGGTGATTTCTATTGGTTGGATGATCACATACTTGGATTAAATGCAGAAGATGAAGATGGGAAAAGTACAACATATTTTTTTAACCTAAACACTAATGAAGTTATTGATGAATATCAAAACAGCAGAATAGTATCATGTGATAATACACTTCATAGAATCATTATATTTGACAAGGGTGCTAGTGTATTTAATGTTTTAAATACAAAGCTTGATTTAATTAATAGTTTTATATTACCTGGTGAGTTTTATTATAGGTTATATTCAGATTTGGTGATTTGGAATAATATTAATGAATTTTTGATTATACAAGATAATGAGTATATTGTTAGTTTTAATATCCATAATAAAGAGACAAATGTATATAATATTGAAGAACATAATTTTTCTATCCTTAAAGGGGTAGAGAATAATCAGTTACTTATTACTAATACTCAAAGAATACAAAATGAAGAACCATTTAATTGGTAGGCAATATCTTTTATAACCATAAGAGTTATATTATGATAAGGAGTATGGATATGTTTATTTTATTAATATACACAAAATATATAAAAATCTGAGGTGAAGTTGAAAATGTTTAATACTTTGAGTTATATATATTATTAAATAATTATGGTCTTGTAGAGAAAACTAACGATATTGATATTTTAGTAGATATTAAGAATATTAAGAAATTGGATTTGATTCTAAGGAAAATTGGTGAAAAAAAGACTTGGGAAAAAACAGATACATATTCTGCAACTTATTTTGATCAATATGTAGTAGATGGATTTGATGTTGATGTAATGGCAGGACTAAAAATTAATCATGATAACGGCATATATAAATATGACTTTGATAAAAATTTAATTACAGATATATTGATAAATTATCTTACCAATTAATAAAATATACAAATATACATAAGTAAAATTTAAAAAGTATGTTACTCACAAAAGAATATATATATACTGGATCACAGGATTTATCACTTGGAATTATAGATAGAGAAACTATTGAATGTATTGATAAATATAAAAACTGTCATAAAAAAATGTTTTATATAGTAGGTAAGTGGAAAAATTATATCATTACAGCAAGCGTTCCTTGTGGTGAAACAAAAATTTGGGATATCTCTAATCATTCTTTATATAGAACAATTAATAAAGCAACTTGGAATATGACTATAAAGGATAATAAGCTTTATATGATGGATGGCGGAATGATATCATATGCTGACATGAATAAATTATAAGAGTTAGGTAAGAAAAAGTATGGATTACTGGTGATGTATATACTTTAGTAAAAATGTTCTATACACTAATGATATAATAATAAGTGTAAAGTAAGGATAATTATATGTAGATAAATAATGATTTGTCAATTAAAAAGGATGATATTATATGGATAGAGAGGCGAAGTTGATAATACTAAGAGGTAATTCAGGAAGTGGTAAGACTACGACTGGTAAAGCTTTGCAAAGAAAATTAGGACATGGTACAATGCTAATTTCACAAGATGTAGTTAGAAGAGAAATGCTATATGTAAAAGATGGACCTGATACAGAAGCCAGCCAGTTATTATTTGAACTTGCACTATACGGAAAAAACAATTGCAATATAGTTATATTAGAAGGTATTTTAAATTCAAAGTGGTATAAAAATTTATTTGTAAATTTACATAATGTGTTCAAAAATAAAATCTTTGCATATTACTTTGATATACCTTTTGAAGAAACTTTAAATAGACATCAACAAAAGCCTAATGCCCATGAATTTGGAGAAAAAGAAATGAAAGAATGGTGGAACGAAAAAGATTTATTGGATATTATTCCTGAAGTATTACTACATGAAGAATTAAGTTTAAATAAAATAGTGGATACAATCTATAAGGATACTATGCATTTAAAGTAAATGTCGAGAATAACACACTTCATAAGTCATCATGTTATAGGAAGGCTGGAATATGAAAATAAATAAAAAAAAGAGAACTTATAAAAGAAATATTGCTAAAATTGTTATATCATTTTCCCTATTATTAATCATAGGTGGGGTTTGGCAAGTAATTATGGAAGCAAAAGAAATAAAGATGTATACACCTGTTGGAGAAGTGCTTAATATAAATTCACATGATATGCATTTGTATAGAGTGGGTAATGGTAATAATACAATAGTGTTTATTTCAGGTTCAGGTACACCAAACTCTTATACTGATTTCTATTATTTGCAAAATGAGCTGCAACAATATGCTAAAACGCTTAGTTTTGACCATGCTGGATTTGGATGGAGCAAAAGAACTGATTCGCCCAGGACAGTTGATAATTTGGTGAGTGATTTACACGAGTTATTTAATAAATCGAATCAATCACCATCATATATTTTAGTTGCCCACTCTCTTGCTTCATTAGAAGCAATAAGATATGCTCAAGTGTATCCTGATGAAATTCAAGGTATTATTTTATTGGATGGTGGAAGCCCCCAATATTATGTAAATGAATTAGAAATTAAATCATTGATACTGAACAGATTCAGTGCTATTTTAAGAGTAACTGGAATAAATAGGGCTTTAGGCAATATTGGTATTAAACTACCATTTATAGGTGAGGACATAAGATATGAATCACTTCCAGAAGATATTAAAAATATTGACGAAGCGATGTATTATAAGTTTATGGGTAATAATAGTAATCTTGATGTACTAAAACATATAAACAAAAATGCTAAGATAGTTATTGATAATGGATATTTACAAGATATTCCTTTACTCATACTCTCATCTGACAGTGGGAATGAATGGGAGAAAGTACAGCTGGAATTATTAAATTGGTCAAATGATAGCACTCAGAAAACAATAAAAGATTCTAAACACTATCTTCATTGGTCACACAAAGAAATTGTGGTATCTGAAATAGTTGAATTCATTAAAAATACAAGTAATAATTATTAAAGGTTATATGGTCAATTGGAGGAAATTGAATGCAAAAATTAGATAAAAAAGATTTAACTTTGATTACTAGAGCTCAAAAGGTAATTGAAGATAATTATGATGAGGTTAACTTTAATCATACTGTTGGCGCTGCAGTAAGATGTAAAAGTGGTAATATTTATGTTGGAGTAAATGTTTATTCTTTACACGGTGCTTGTGCAGAACAAATTGCAATTGGAGCAGCTATAACAAATGGAGAAAGAGATTTTGAATGTATTGTAGCCGTTCGGGGGAAACATGGTCAAAAAATTTTACCCCCATGTGGTAATTGTAGGCAAATGCTTTCTGATTATGCGCCACAGTGTCAAGTGATTGTTGAATATGAAAATGGTATCTGCAAGGTGTCTGCAAAAAAACTTTTACCATTTGCATATCAAGTTGAAAGCTAACAAAAATGTATACAGGAACAAGGTATTAGCAGTAAGGGCTAAGTATAACCGCAATAATTAGTAAGGGGTAAAATCTATGGAAAAGGATAAAAGTATTAAGTATTTATATCATTATTATGAAAAAGACAGAGGACCTTTCTTAAACTTATCAGATTTAGACATACCACAAGCTCAAGAGATACTAGATAGAATAAAACAAGAAAAAAAAGTTATGGCGGTTCATAGATATAATGGATATCTTGAGAGAAGAAAAGAGTTAGAACAAATGGCTAGAAAAATATTTATTTCCAAAGGTGGAAAGCCAGTTAGAAAATCACCACATTATATGGTTGTTGGTAAATGTGATTGGCTTCAAACTTGGTATAATGAAGGTGAATACATAAGAATCCATTTGTCTGAATTTGATTTAGATACTATTTCATTTTCATATGGAGATATGTTTCCTACTTTTAGTCCACGTGTTACTGATAATAAGGAATATAGAAAACAAATATATACCTTTAATGAAATAATAAAGATTATGGAGAAATATGGGTTGCCTCAGGATTGGAATCACGATGGTGCATTTGGTCCTGAAAGATATATAGAGGTACAAATATGGGATGATGAACCTTTACTGAGAAAGTTAAAGATCTGAGGGACCATTAAGAGATGTCAAATACAAAATGTTATGTAAAATTATCTAAATCAGATGGGGAAATTATTATGCAAAACAAGATATCAAAAGAATTATATTATCAAGTTAGAAATATTATGAAAAAGAGATGGAACGTGAGAGAAGGAGAGTATTGGTATCCATTAATTGAAAATGGATTTGAACCTAAAATTGCTTTAGATTATGATGGATTTATATCACATTATAATGAACTTAAGTTTAAAAAATTGGTCAAGATACTAATTAATGAGGATATTTTTGAAATAGCAGAATACGATTTCTTTAACAGTTTTGTTATGTTAAGTGATGAATTTGAAATATATTGTGGTTCAGAATTATTTTGGACAGTTAATAATGCAGAATGGTTAATTTACAAATCACATGAAGATACATTAACTTTTGCAGGTGAAAAGGCACTTGATATATTAAAAGGGTGTTTGCCGGATTACAAAGATTATTGTTGGTAGAGTTATTCAATGTTCCCTATGGATATATATTAGATTTTATTGGTATCAGAAGAAAAAAAATATGAAGTATAGACTCTAAGGTTAAGAAGTATAAAATCTATATTACTTGAAATATTTAATAAGTACATATTGAGGAGAAAATAATCATGATAAAAGTGTTTAAAAGCAACCAAAAGAAACAGCAAGTCATAGAATCATATAATCATTTGCTTGAGTTATGGAATGTTAATTATCAAGAGGTAGATTTGAAAACTCAATTTGGGACAACACATTGTATTATATCAGGAAATAAGGCTAATCCACCATTATTAATGTTTCATGGTGTTGGTGATAATTCAGCTGTAATGTGGATTTTGAATATTCAAGAATTGTCTGAGCATTTTTATTGTATATCGGTTGATACACTAGGAGGTCCAGGTAAAAGTATACCAAACGAAAATTTTAATAAGAAAAAATTCAATCAAGTAAAATGGATTAATGATTTAGTGAGACAACTAGAAATATGTAATATTAATATTTTAGGTATATCAAATGGTGCTTATATGGCATATAACTATTTAACATATGAAAGTAATACAATTGATAAAGTGGTTTGCCTAGAAGGTGGTATGGTAATTGGTAATCCTTATAAAAATATGATAAGAACATTATTAATAATGTTTCCTCACATTCTATTACCAAATAGAAGTAATATGATAGCTATTTTGAAGAAATTAAGTTCACCTGAATCTAATTTTATCAATAATTGTCCTAACGTGGTAAATCATATGATTATGGTAATGAAATCCCATAATCAGAAAGCAATGTTTGCACATGGTCTAGAAAAATATGAAAAAGAGAAAGGAATATTGGTAAGAGATAAACTATTATTTTTAATTGGTGATTATAAGGTAGATAATAAGAGGAAGTTTATCAATGTATTAGAAGACGGAGGATATAATTATAAGATTATTAAAGGTGCTGGACACGGCATAAACCATGAACAACCTAAAATAGTAAATAGTGAAATAATACAGTTTTTATTAAAAGATTCGGGAATATGAACCGAAGAATAAGTAAGTACATTTTTTTGATACATTAATTAGTTAGGGGAGAAATTATAATGAAAAAAATATTTATTATATTGAGCATCTTTTTTTTAGTTGCTTGGAAAGGGAATATCATAAAAACTGCATCAATAGAAGATAGCCCTTATGATGAAACAGTTGATATGTTAGATGAATATGGAGATAGTGGGGAAATTACAATAATTATTGATGAATACTATATTGACTTATTAGAATCAAATGTTATAAATGAAGCTAAATTGATTAAAGTGATATCAAAATAATTGGCTGTTGGGTATAGAAAAAGAGAAGTTGGGGTTTAAATATACTGTACTATAAATATAAGTTTGCCTAGAGGGTTAAATATATTAAAATTAGGAGTTTATATGAATGATTTAAGTTTCTATATAATTCTATTGGTTTTAATACCAATTTTAAATGTTTTTACAATTCGTCGGCAAGAAAAAGTGATAAAAGCAGTTAATAAAAAGCGAAGATATGGAGTATTTTTAACTGCAGTTTTATTTAGTATTCCTCTGTTTCTATTTATCGTTTTGTTAAATAATGTTGAAGTAATAAGTTTATATACAGCAATTGATATTAGGATTGTTACCATATTAATTTTCTTATTGCTAGTTATATTTTTTGTAATTTGCAATAAATTTTTATATATAGTTGATAATTACAGTCGCTATGAAAAAGAGAAATCTTTTCGTAAGCAAAGTAAAGTTGGAGTTATTATATTATTAAATATCCTGCAAGTAGTATAAGAAATATGATGAAGATGCCTCCTGTTAGTAAATACTCAAAACCAGGTCCTAAGTTATTTAAAGAGTATCATCTTAATAGTTTGAATACACCACCGGCTCATATTCAATTTATATTAATACTAATTATTTATGTATTTACTAGTTTTGGCTTCTTTATATCAGATTATATTATGGGTGATTGGGCTGTGATTTATACTAATTTATATATACTACCATTTCTTCTTTTGATGACATTTATGAATGGTTTAATTTTTGGAATGATAAGATTTGTTGAATGGATTTTTAAGATTGATATAAACGAAGTTGTGATGGTTTTACTTTTTTGCATGATATTTGTTTTACTACTTGATGGTCTCTGGTTACTAATAAAATAAATTGTGGTATATATTTAATTATTAATGATAAAGAAGATTGGGAATGCGTTACGAAGCTGATATGACAACAGCACATAACAAAATATTGCCGTTAGCTACGCACATTCACTCTCTATAGAGAAATGTGTTGTTGGTCAGAGTGAACGTCGGCAATAAAACAACGTTATACAAAATAAACCACTAGATAAAGAGAATATAAAGATTCTTGCAAAAATATACTCTGATTATGTTAGTAAATCAATAGGTAATAAATTTTATTATGCTAAAGGAGGAAAAATAATGAACTATAATTTATCGATTTTAGAGAAAGATTCTAGCTATATTTCAAGAATTATTGATAATTATTTTAACTGTGATGTATTATTCTCAAAAAAGATTGGAGAAGGATTTTATGGTGGAGTCTATATAGTAGATATTGCAAAGGAGCCTTATAGGGTTGCTATAAAATGGTATAAGCATAGTGGAAGGAACAAGCGTGAAGAAAAACAGCTGAACTTATTGAGAAAACACTCTCTTTTAAAAGTTCCTCAAACCTATTTTACTCATAATCAAAGTGAAGATATTCCTTGTGAAGCACTAATAATGGAGTATGTAGAAGGAGTTAATGCAGCACAGCTCCCAACTAATCATATAAATAAAGAGAAGTTTAAAGATGAAATGATAGGAAATTTAATTCACTTACATAATATTTCAAATGAAAAGGGATTTGGGGATGGAGAACAAATGTTTACAGATTGGAAATCATGTTATGGAAAAAGAGTGAAGAACTTGCATCGAATACTCCACTCAGAATTTAAGGATAGCATCTCACCATATGTGATGAAAGTTGCAGATGAATCATTGGATGCATTTGATAAAATATTTGCTGAACCAATAAAAAAATCTTCGTTGATTCATAGTGATTATAACCTATGGAATATTCTTGTTGATGAAAAAAGTGCAAAAATAACAGCTATTATTGACCCATTAGATGCTGGATGGGCAGATAAAGAAATAGATCTTTTCCATCTTCAAAATGCTGATGGAGATCGATTTGGTTTGCTTAAGCATTATCAAAGTAATACAAAGTTGTGTGAGCTGTTTGAAGTGAAAAACGCCTTTTATTGGTTCTGGGATGATATTAGGCATATGAAAAACATGGGTTGGTACAATGAAGAGAGATTCACATTATTTGGGGAAAAATTATTGATATTAAAACAAGAATATATAGGAATATAACAATACATTGGGGAGGTACAAAATATAGATAAAGGTCTGGAAGACTACATTTGGATTTTCTTATTTATCATGGCTATAGGTAAGATAATGGCAACTTCCGTGGTTTACTTCGTATAACAATGTGTTTGCGACATTGACAGGAAATCGGAAGGATGTCCAAGTCGCAAACATGGTAACGTTATAAGAAATAGCCGTTTCAGGGTATTCTCTAGGGAGTAGTTTAGGGTCATTTTTTGTGTTAACCATAATAATGTTATATAAAGTTTTAGATAGATTAAGTACTGAAGTTAAGTCATAAAAGACTATATATACATAAAATGATTGGAGATGTGTTATGAATAAGAAATTTGAATGGATAGATAATTATATTTTATCTAAGAAAGGAATAATAAAAGATTACAAGAAAGAATGGGGCTGGGAAAGATATTTGCTAAAAAATAAAATGATAGCAGCATTATGTACAGATAAAGAAGGGAAGGAAATAATTACTTTAAAATGTGAACCATTATATGGAGAACAGCTTAGAAATGATTATAGAGATATTGCTGAAGGTTATTACATGAACAAGAAACATTGGAATTCTGTATATTTGCATGGTGTAGTTCCAAATGATATATTAAAGCAAATGATAGATCAATCTTATGATTTGATTTTTAATAAATTTAGTAAAAAGATACAAAGACAAATTGAGGTATTTCCACGAACACAGTAATAAATATTTTCCCATAAAAGTGTTGAGGTAGAAGAGCTCTGCGGGTCTGGTTCATAAAACGTCGGAAACAAGATACTTTAGGGGAAATCACTCACTTGATATTAAGACATAAATGATATGATTGGAGTATTATAATATGACTAAAGTATTTATTTTTAGAGGTAAAGCAGCAAGTGGAAAGTCATCTTTAGCAAATAGGCTAGCTAAAGAACTTAGAATTACAGTTTTTTGTAAAGATGATATTCTAGAACCAATAAAGGTATGCGAAGCAATTGATGACAGAGGTTTAAGGAATGAAGTTTGTTATCGAGTATTGGAGAGATTGGTTCAAAGGTCTGTAGATAATGGAGCTGATATAATTCTTGATATTGGACTTGGAGATAGAGGATTGGCAGAATACTTCATAAATCAGATAGATTTTAAAGATAGTGAAGTTATTTCATTTTTTGTTGAGTGTAAGAATATGGATGAATGGAAGAGAAGGCATGAAGAGAGAATTGCCAATCCATTGCCAAGTCAATCATTTAAGTCTTTCGACCATGTATTATCACACTATGAGAATTTCGACGGAAGACTTTTCAAGAACGAATATGAGATTGACAGCAGTAGGTCAGTGAGTGAGAGTTTCACTGAGCTTTTACGGATATTAAATGATAAACCTAGAACAATTGCCATGACTTAAGGTTGTGGTAGTTTGGCGTTCGCGACTTCACCTAACAGCATATTGACAACATGGACAGGAAATCGGAAGTATGTCCACGTCGTTAATATGCGATACGTTAAGTGAATTTTTACTAGTTTTTGGAACTTTAGATGTAATTGTGATAGGGTTAATATGGTGAAAAAGATAATTGTTATTTTTACGGTGGCAGTGTTAGCTCTAATGGGTTGGTATATATATAGAATTAATTTATCACCGCTAGATGTGGTGATGAAAGATAAGAGTCCTTCAGATAGTATACTTTATCCAAAAGAGGTGTTATATCAATCAGCTGTTTCTGAAGAACAATACATAATCATTTATAAGAATAACGATGAAAATCTTTGCAATGTGTTGTTAGAAAAAACTTTTTTTGGATATGAAGTACTAGACTTTAATGGAGAAATGTCTACAAATATCACTTAACAAAATGTTTCTGTTCGCTACGCACATTCCCTTCAACAGGTGCGAGCACCGCCTGCGAAGAAGGGCTTTTGGGGTCCGGTTCAGAGACATCGCTAATCCGAGATGTTAAATGACATAAATACTCTCTATATGCAAATATCAAGTAAATATTTGAATGGATAGGAGTCCCAAATACAAGAGAAATGAAAGGAAGTACAGTAATGATACGTGAATTAACACATCATGATATAGAACAAGTTTATAGTATTTTAAGAAAGGAATTTAATGATATTGATACAAAATATCTATCAAACACTTTTGATACATCTTATAAATTTATTGTCTGGGATGATGAGGGTATAAATGGGTTTGCAAATATAACACTAATAGATAAATCTGAAAGAAATTGGAATTTACAAATTTATGTAGATCCTCAGTTTAGAAATAGAGGAATTGGAACAGCTCTATATCAACATATTGAACAGATTTTATTTAACCAAAAAGCTAGCATTATTACCACAAACTTTAGAGTTGATATATATAATCCAAGCTATTTCTTTAATAAATTAGGATATAACAAGTGGTATGGTTCACCTGAATTGCATTACAGAGGCACAATTCAACCAGATGTAGATATAGATATTGTTCCATATGAGGACAAATACTATCAGCAATACGCAATATGCAGACAAGAGAGCTTCTATGAATTGTCTGTTAAGAATGATTTTAGACCATATAAGATTCCTTTAAGCGATGAAGATAGAAAATATTTATTTGATAAGAAGGACACAATATTTATAACTTTGAGTGAAGAGCATTTAGTTGGAGCTATAACGATTGATAATGGATATCTAGATCATATAATGGTATCACCAGCCTATCAAGGAAAGGGATATGGAAAAAAGCTAACTCAGTTTGGAATTAATAAGGCAATAAGTAGTGGAGCACATTTGGTATATATATGTTATATTGAAGGTAACGAGAAGGCTGAGAGATTATATCCATCACTTGGATTTGAAGTAGTCTGTAACACACATGTTTATAGAAAATTTATGAATAATTGATTTAAAGTTAGTCGAGTATTTACGTCATATAACAATATATTTCCGTTCTCTTCGCACATTCATTCACCGGGTGCGAAGAAGGGCTTTGTAGGTCCTGTTCAGTGACGTCGGAAATAAGAAACGTTATCTGAACTTAATTGTGCTAGAAATTTATAATTTTATATTGAGGTGAAAACAATGGATAAGAAAGCAATAAGTGATGAAAATACTAAAATAGTAATATATCCTTCAATTAGAAAAGTAATAAAAATGATTATTTTATCATTACTACTAACTGGAATAGGATTTTTTGAAATAATATATGGTGTCAGTAAGGAAAATAATAATGGTATTTTTGCAACTGTTATTGGTTTTATTGGAGTAGCATTTTTTGGACTATGTTTTATTTATTTAATATATAGGTTGTTTGTTAAAAAACCAATTCTTGTAATAGATGAAAATGGAATTATTGATAATGCCTCAGCTTCAGGTGTAGGATTAATAAAATGGAGTGAGATTAAAGAAGTAATTATTTATACATATGTTAATCAGAAGTTTTTAGGAATTATACCTAATAATACAGATATAATTAAAGAAAGATTAAATGGATTCAAAAAGATTATATTTAATATTAATCGAAAGAAGGCAATGCTTATAAGTGCTCCTATTAACATACCACAAAGTGTTACGAAAATAAAACTTGAAGATATTAAGGAAGAAATTGACATATTATTGAAAACAAATGTCAAATAATAGTCGTACTTCAGATAACAAAATATTTCCGTTCGCTACGCACATCTCTTCACTGGGTGCAAGCACCGCCAGGGAGAAGGAGGGTCCAGTTCAGAGATGTCGGAAATACGAAACGTTAGAGGACATAATGATGAGAGGATTGAGAATATGAATAATAATAGTAAATTAATGGCACCGTTGTGGTTAAAATATCCACATATAAGAAGAGGAAGTATTGGTTGGAGAATGGGTTATGGTGAAGCATATGCCATGGAATATTATTTATGGCAAAAAGGTTTAGATAAAGAGTTTTGGGAAGAATATAAACTATTATTTCCTGAACCAATTAATTGGTTAGGATGGTATGATAATAAATATTTGGAGCATGAGTATACTTATAACATTGATTGGTTAAAAGCAATGAATCAAAATAATGAGTATATATTTTTCTGGGGTCACCAACCTTCAAATGATGGAGTAATGACTAAATCATGCTTTAGTCAATGGTGGAAATCAGATTTTAAAGTAGGACATATTAATTATAGCTGTATGGAGCAATATATGATGGCAGAAAAAGCTAGATTATTTAAAGATATAGAAATAGAAGAAAAAATATTGGCTTCTTCAAGTTCCAAAGAAATGAAAGAACTTGGAAGAAAGGTTAACAATTTTAATGAAGAGATATGGAATATGAATAAGTATAATATAGTAGTAGAGGGAAATTATTATAAGTTTGTTCAGCAATCATCATTAAAGAAATATTTACTAAATACAGATAACAAAGTGATTGTGGAAGCAAGTCCTTATGATAAGGTATGGGGAATTGGATTAAGAGAAGGCGAGAAAGGAATCTTTGATCCAATAAATTGGAAGGGAGAAAATCTTTTAGGATTTGCTCTAATGGAAGTAAGAGATATAATAAAAAGAACTTCAGCTAATGAAAAGTTAGTAGCAATTTAATATAAGGGAAAAAAGAGGTAGCTTCCATTGATTACGTCCTCTAACAAAATACTCCCGTTAGCTACGCACATCTCTTCACCGGGTGCAAGCACCGCCTACGAAGAAGAACTCTGAGGGTCCGATTCAGAGACGTCGAGAGTACGAGATGTTATAAGAAATTGCCTCATTCATTTCAGGGAATTCCTTTGAGGTCAAAAACATTCCAATAAATTAAGAATACCAGTAATATTATTTTCAATATTCTTTGCATGACATTGTCAATAATAATTTAGTAGTATATTATATACATAGAGGAGATAAAAACAATGAATAGAAAATTAGGATTTTGTTCTGCAATATTAGTTGGTATAACAACAATGCTTTTTGCAATATCAATGCTTATAGGAAATTTGTCCTTGGCATATTTTGTTTGTATGATACTTTCGTGGGGGTATATACTTTTAACTTGTGCATTTTATACTGAAACCATAAATGATAGAAAATCGGTAGCCCTTGGTGGAGTTGCTTTTGGATGCATATATGGTGTATTTATTAACGTAGTATATTTTACTCAGCTTACTACTGTAGCAAATAAAACCGCTCCAGAAAATGCTATACAATTATTATCATATCAATCATTAGGAAGTTTATTTTTTAATTATGATTTATTTGGTTATGGAATGATGGCATTATCTACCTTTTTAGTTGGTATTTCAATTATTACAAAAAGTAAGAACGATAAGTGGTTAAAGTCATTGCTTATGATACATGGAGTATTTCTAATTAGTTGTATTGGAATGCCGATACTTAATGTATTTAATAATAGTGAAAATTCAACCTCTGCTGGTACAATTGCTTTACTGATATGGTGCATATATTTTATACCAATAGCAATTTTTTCCGCAATACATTTTAGAAAAGAGATATAGAATAGGAATATAATATAATCTATTTTGATTTTTATATTAATCTAAAGAGATGCTTCGAAGTTGAATGAGTCAACTTCTTATAACGAGACGTTATATGAAAATCAAAGATTTGGGAGGTAATAATGAGTATAAAAATTTGTTATTTTTCTGGTACGGGTAATTCATTTTTTATAGCCAAAAGACTTAACGAGTACTTAGCAAATTCAGAGTTGATACCTATTGTAAAAGCATTGAAAGATAGTAAAAAAGAAATCGAAGGGCAAAAAATAATTATAGTATTTCCAATATATGCGTTAACGATTCCAATCCCAGTTCGAATGTTTTTAAAAGAAACTAATTTTAAAAATGCGACTTATTTCTGTGCGATTGGAACCAGACTAGGGGTTAAATTCAATGATTTTAAACGTATTGACAAATTGATTAAGCCTCATAAGTTGAATTCTAGTTTCATTATCAATATGGGGAGTAATGATGTTAAAGTTAAAAATTATAAATGTCCATCAGATTTAAAGATAAAAGAACTTGAGGATGTGGCTTTAAGTCAATTGAGTGAGATAACTAGAATTATTGAGAATAATGAAGATTCGTGTGATGAAGATTCAAATTATATAGAATCACTACTTTACAAAGATTTTAGAGGTAAGATTATAGAGTGGGCTGTGCCTAAAATGATGACGTTTTCAAAATATATTGGTGGCGTCAATTATTTCTATGTAAACACTAATTGTATTGGTTGTGGTATTTGTTCTAAAGTATGTTTATCACAAAAGATATCTATCCATAATAAGAAACCTATTTGGAATAAAAAGACTCTATGTTATATGTGCTATGCATGTGTAAATTACTGCCCGGTTAAAGCAATAGAAATAGAAAGTATTCCGGGAGTGCCTTCTTATACTTTTGAAAATGATAGATATTGTCATCCCTATGCTAAGTATGAGGAGATTGAGAATCAAAAGTGATTGAAAATAAAATCTTTGACCTTCATATAACACGCCAGTTAGCGACATTCCCATGTGGTGATTGAGTTTTGCGTGCGATTGGATTGTTGGTGGTTATGTTGTTGAGTCTGGAGGATAAGTAGGGAACGATCGCGACCTGCGGGAACGTTAGTTTAAATTAACAACTAGTTTAAGACTGGTTGAACTTTATGGAGGTATAAATGGATGATAAAAAGGAAAAGCATATTGAAATTATAAACAAGGACAATTTGGTTTATTTAATAGGTAGAATTGAGAATGGACCAAAGTTTGCTGAAACATTTAACTTTCAGAGAGAAGAAGAGTGGATAAAACACAAACTGATGATGAGAAACAAAAGATAAAAAACATGTATGGATACTTGGTAAGAAATATGGATTAGTGCATTGACTATTTCCGTTGGTAACTTCATCTAACAATGCGTTCACGTTCGTTCGGAGAAGGGTATTCCTCTAGGGAAAAATCCTCACACATCCCACCACCTAAGCCCGTGGGGACAGTCTTTGCATTAGCCCTTGAATTATAAACAGTCTTTGATTTATATAAATGGTAGTTTACATAGAAGGAGAAGTTTATGAGAACACAAAGTGAAGTTTTATCACATTTTAAAGAATGGGCAAAGAAAAATGAGTTAATTAGAGCTGCGGTGTTAACTAGCTCTCGTGTTTTACCTGATTCACATATTGATTTTTTATCAGATTATGATATTGAATTATATGTATCAGATATAAGTACATTTGAACAGAATGATGATTGGCTTAAAGCATTTGGACCTATAATGGTAAGATGGCCATTTAAACCACGTTCTACAGGTAATAAAAATTGGATTACTCGACTTGTTTTATTTAAAGATGGAGTGCGTATTGATTTTCAAATTACAGACCAATTTGATATAAAACCAGATACTTATGACAATGGTTATAAAGTCTTAATTGATAAGGATAACA
Source organism: Vallitalea maricola (assembly GCF_036985595.1). Lineage (NCBI taxonomy): Bacteria > Bacillati > Bacillota > Clostridia > Lachnospirales > Vallitaleaceae > Vallitalea > Vallitalea maricola. The sequence goes on from NZ_BTPU01000076.1 coordinate 55,254, forward strand.
TAGTTACAGACTTAGCTAAACCGACCTTTTCACAATATATAATAGACAAACCCAGTAAAGAAGAGTTTGAATCATTGGTAAATGAATTCTGGTGGGATGCTTACTATGTACCTAAATATCTTTGGAGAGAAGAATTACCTTTTGTGAAGTATATGTTGGATTATATTCTTAGGTATTTATTTTTGCACAAGATTATAGAATGGTATATTGGTATGCACAATAACTGGTCAGTTGAAACAGGAGCATGTGGCAAAAAATTCAAGAGATATCTTGATTCAAAGACATGGTCAGAGTTTGAAGAAACATATGTTGGTGCCGATTTGGAACAGAATTGGAAAGCATTTTTTAAAGTAACAGATTTCTTTAGAAAGATTGCAAAACAAGTAGGTGAGAATTTAGGTTATGAATACCCTGTGAAGTTAGATGAAGAAGTTATGCAATTTTGCATAAAGATTAGGGATACGAAAAAAAGATACTAGAATCTAGGGTTAGGCGTTGTAGCTGATTATGTAAACATAGGCACAGTGAAGACACTGGCAAATTATATATCTATTGCGAGAATATTTCTTGTTCTTACATTGGTTTTGATAAAACCATTAAGCACAGCATTTTTTGTAGTCTATATCCTTTGTGGGATTAGCGATATTTTTGACGGTTACATTGCAAGAAAAACGGAAACTACAAGTAAATTAGGCGAAAAACTTGATCCTGCAGCTGATTTGATAATGGTATTGATTCTATTTTTTATACTTTATCCGTTTATAAATATAACAGTTCAAATTTTTGTTTGGATTGTAATTATTGGAATAATAAGAGTAGCATCGATGATAACAGTTTTTGTAAAGTTTAAAACCTTTGGAGTACTACACACTTTAGGGAATAAAATTACAGGACTTATGCTATTTGTATTTACACTTTTACTTACAACTATTAAATTAGATGTACTGATGTATGCACTTTGCATAATTGCAAACATATCTGCAATTGAAGAATTTGTCATTCATCTATTGTCAAATGAGCTACGGACAAACAGGAAAAGTTTATTCAGAGTATTGGATTTTAAGGCATGAATCTTGGTAGGTGAAATTCAGGACTAATAGAAAGGGGATATACTATGAAGACATATGTAATCATATATGAAGGTTTTGCACACTTCGAGGTAATACTGGCAAGTTATTTTCTAAAAACACAAGGAGACCTTGTAACTGTAGGAATTAATAGTAATTCAATTGTTTCATGTGAAGGCTATAGAATAATTCCAGATATTACTCTAGGTGAAGTAGATGTAGCTGAAGTTGATGTTTTAATAATACCTGGTGGTGATTTAGAAGAAATTAGCCAAGATAGTCTGCTTCATGATGTAATAACTAGAGTTAATAAACAAGGTAAAGTAATCGGAGCAATATGTTCTGGAGTTTATCATTTAGCAAAAGCAGGCGTTTTAAACGGAAAAGGATATACAACGACATTAGATATAAATAAATTAAGTGAATTTAATGCTGCATATTTCAAAGATGAAAATTGTGTTCTTGATGGTAATGTGATAACTGCTAAAGCAAATGGTTACGTTGATTTTGGAATTAAATTAGGAGAAGTAATGGGTATATATGAGGATGAAGATGATCTAAAGGAAACAATAGATTTCTTTAAGAAATTTAAATGCTAATTAATTGTATTGCCCATGCATGTTGGCGATTGGGTGTTGGGGAATGTGATTATTGATGGCTAAGGTGTTGCATGTGGAAGTTAGGGTCATAGTGTATAAGTAGATAAGGTGTTAATTGTTAATTGCCTAAAACTATAATATTCAAGTAAAATATAATATACATAAATATAGTAGATGAATGATGAAGGGATGAATGAAATGTCTGATTATATATCCGAATTAAGAAAGTTAGTAGGGCATAAGCCATTAATTTTGAGTACAGCTGGAGCCATAGTGTTAGACAAACACGATAGAGTACTATTACATCATAGATGCGATAACGATTTATGGGGACTACCAGGTGGAGTTATTGAACTTGGTGAATCAGTAGAGGATGCAGCAATAAGAGAAGTTTTTGAAGAGACGGGAATAAAAGTTGATAATCTTAAGTTATTTAATATCTATTCAGGAGCTAATCAACATTATATTTACCCTAATGGTGATGAGGTTTACTATGTATGTATAACATATTATACTAGAACATTTAATGGTCAAACACAAATTGACGGGATAGAGTCTAAGGATGTTGGGTTTTTTGATGTTAATAACTTACCACAATTAAGCCAACCTATTAAATGTATTTTAGAAGAACTTAGGCATAGGATAAATAATAATTTATTACAATAATATAACTTGATTTATATTGTCTACACATTCCACCACCTAAGCGATAGTCATCGTCTTAGCCCTTATTCAGGGCATGAGAGATTCCTTCGAAGGTACGCTACACACATCCCTTTACCGGGTGCGAGCACTGCCTACGAATAAGGGCTCCGAGGGTCCGGTTAAGAGACGTCGGGAGTACGGTACGTTATATGACATAAAAACACTATTTTAAAGATATGGGCTAATATATACAATAAGAGGGAGGTTTATAATGACTGAGGTAATCAAAAGAATATATGAAAGAAGAAGTATACGTAAATATCTAGATAAACAAGTTGATAAACAGACAATTATTACATTATTAAAAACAGCTATGGCCGCACCTACAGCTGTAAACTGTCAACCCTGGGAATTTATTGTTGTTGATGAAGCTAATAAACTTTCAAAAATAAAAGAAGAGTGCAAATATGCAAGATACAATGCACCTGTAGGAATTGTAGTTTGTGGTAATATGAAATTAGCATTAAAGGGTGCTGATCATGAACTTTGGATTCAAGATTGTAGCGCAGCAATAGAGAACATGTTGATCGCTGCAACAAGTTTAGGATTAGGATCAGTATGGATTGGTATATATCCTGTCCAAAATAGAATTAGATTATTAAAGAAAGTACTAAATATACCTGAATTTGTGACACCACTTGGCATAGTTTATATAGGTTATTCTGCAGAAGAGAAAGAACCAAGAACGAGATATAATGAGAAAAGAGTATATTGGCAGGAATATGAACCTAATCGTAAGCACAGGTCAAAGGATAAGCCACAAATAGGACATTATTAAACTTACGGGACGGCTACTGGTAACTTCCGTCTTTTTCCATCATTTAAATTATTTGGAGGTATACATATGGGAGAGCATATTGGGTTACTTTTTTTTTCAGGAACAGGTAATACTCAAATAGTAACAGAGCTAATTCAATCAACACTACAATCAAAAGAAGTTATTGTAGACATAATTTGTATTGAAGAAATTGTAAATCAAAATAAAGTAGTAGACATGGATCAATATAGTATGATAGGAATTGGATACCCGGTTTATGGCTTTAAAGAACCAAGAATAATGAAAAAACTTACTGAAATACTACCGAGAACAAAAACTAAAGATGTATTTATATTTGAAACAGCTGCGGATTTTATTTCTATTAATAATAACTCATCACAGTATGTAATTAGAAAACTTCATAAAAAAGGGTATAATGTTTTTTATACAAGAATTATTTGTATGGGATCCAATTTTTTCATGAAGTATGACGATGAACTAATAAAACAGCTGTATTTATCTGCTCTTAGTAAAGTTGAAGAGTTGTGTACTGATGTATTGTCTAGAAAAAAAAGAATTAAAACAACTAACTTTTTACTTAGATTGACAACTAATATTTTACACTGGTTTGAAGATGAATGTCTTGCACGAATATTTGGAAAATCTTTAAGAGTTTTAGAAACATGTAGTCACTGTGGTAAGTGTGTTAGAAATTGTCCCTCAAAAAATATTCGTATTAAGAATAAGAAAATTAGTTTTAAGTGGAATTGTCTTTTATGTATGCGTTGTATATATAATTGCCCAAAGAATGCAATTCGATCAAGAGGTCTTAGCTTTCTAATTTTAAAAGATGGTTACAATATAAAGAAAATTATAGAAAGTTCAGATATTAAAGGAAAATATATAACTAAGGACACAAAAGGATTTATGAAGCATTTTCAAAGATATTTTAATGATTCATCAATATAATTACTTGAGATACATATTTTTTGTGAGTGTTCTGAGTAAATTTTATGACCTAAAGGGTGAGTGTATCAAAATGTTAGAACGAGTTTATCATGGCGTGATTTAGGAAGAGATTCTATGAATGAAGTTTCATCTGAAACTTCAAGTATAAGATATTCTTAATTAACACGATTTGGCAGTTTCCATGTTTTCCATCACCTAACAATGTATTTCCGTATGAGGTACATTAAAAAATGGTAATTATTATTAATAGGAGATGAGATATATGAAAGATATTTTAAAAGAAGATAGATTTAATATTATATCTGACAATGATAAGGCATTTATTATTGCATTTGATAAAGAGTTAACAAGCCTTGGGTATCATTTTGATGGTAATATTGGTAGTGGTTATTGTTGGGGAAAATATATGGTTATTTATTATAAAAAGGGTGTTAAAAGTAAGAAGGTTTATGCTAGAATTTATATTAGAGATAAGAGTATTGTACTTCGGTTATTTTTAAGTAAAATAGATTTGCATAAAGGGTACATTGAAAATGCTCCAGAACACATAAAAAAAGTTTTTGTTGGTGATTATGGAAACTGTAATCGTTGCCACAATGATAAAGCTGGTATATGTAAATTTAGGAAAACTTACACAATTTACAACCAACTTATAGAAAAATGTAATGGTAGAACTTTTGAGTTTTATAATCCAAGTCTTGATAAATTACCTGATTATATCAACCTTTTTTCTGAATTTTATTCAAGAAAGAGAAAGTAACAGGACATAATCATTGCAGGTAAGACGCTTTTTCGCAATGATATATATACAAAGGAGGAATAAAAAGATGTTCACATATACAGTAGATAAAGATATTGAATTAAGAATATTGGAAACAAGGCATACTGAGGAATGCTTTAATTTAATTAATAGTGAAAGAGAATACTTAAGGGAGTGGTTGCCTTGGGTAGATAATACAAAAGAGATTAAAGTTGTTAAAAAATATATTGAATCAGGTTTAAAACAATTCTCCAATAATGATGGATTTAATTGTGGAATTTGGTATAAAGGAGAATATGCAGGAGTAATTGGATTAATAGGAATTAACTGGGGTCATAAAAGTACAAGTATTGGATATTGGTTAGGCTCCAAATTTGTAGGTAAAGGTATAATGACTAAATCTTGTAGAGTATTGATAGAATATGTATTTAAAGAGTTAGGATTACATAGAGTTGAGATAAGATGTGCAGAAGAAAACATTAAAAGTAGAGCGATTCCAGAAAGATTAGGGTTTACTGAGGAAGGTAAAGTACGAGAATCTGAATATCTATATGATCATTATGTAAATCATATAGTATATGGTATATTAGATAAAGAATGGTTATAAGTCGTATATCCACTTAACAATATATTTCCGTTTCGCTACGCACATTCCTTCACCAGGTGCGAGCACTGCCTACGAAGAAGTACCAATAAAATAAATATTAGCTTTACTGAGATTATTTATATAATAAAAAGTCAATAGCTATTTAAAAATATTTTTAAATAGCTATTGACTTTTTATTTTGAGGTGTTATAATTCTATTTAAATAAAATTTTAAATAGGTGGTGATTGAATGGGCTTGGCTAATACCTTTAAAGTACTATCAGATCCCTTAAGGCGAAACATTCTTGTATGCTTAAAAGAAGGCAAACTTACAGCAGGAGAAATAGCAGACAAATTTAATATTACACCCGCTGCTCTTTCATATCATTTAAAACTTCTTAAGAATGCTGATTTAATAATGGAATATAAACTAAAGAATTATATCTATTATGAATTGAATACAAGTGTTTTTGATGAACTAATCATTTGGATAAATCAATTTGGAGGGGAAAATAATGAAAAATAAATTGTTATGGATAATAACTCTACTGCCTACTATTGTAACTTGTGTAATTATACCTTTTATGAACGATAAAATTCCTATGCACTACGATGCTATTGGCAATATTGATCGATGGGGTTCTAAATATGAAAATTTTATATTTCCAGTCATTATTATTGCTATGACATTGTTTTGGAAGTTGATTTTAAATTATTTTAGAAAAAAACAAGTTAAAAATCAGGACGAAAAAACAATTAAAGAAGCTGAACAAAATGAAAAAGTGATATATTATACAGCTATTGGTATGGCAATTCTATTTGGTATTATGCATTACGCAATGATGTATTCCTCAATTCTTGAAACAAAAAATAATATGGAAAATATGGCAATAGATATAAATTTAGTTACAAATATTGTTATGGGTGTATTTTTAATTATCATTGGCAATATTGTGCCTAAAAGCAAGATGAACAGCATTGTAGGTGTACGCACTATTTGGAGTATGAAAAATGATATAACTTGGGCAAAAAGCAATCGATTTGGAGGAATCTCTCTAATTTTATCGGGATTACTTATAATTTTTGAATCAGCATTCATCGGTGGTTTTAAATCTACTATTGTAATGCTTGCAATCATTATAGTAGATGGCATTGTTTTAACAATATATTCTTATCAAATTTCTAAAAAATATGGTGAAAAATTAGTATAACACGAGTACACATTACGTTGAAGTGAGCAAATAGGTATTTTATTGATTAAATATAACCTACTCACATCTCTTTACTGGGTGCAAGCACCTCCAATAAGAAGGGCTTCGTGGGTCCAGTTCAGAGACATGGGAAATACGAAACGTTAGAAAACATAATTAATTGGGTATTAGAGAATGGGGTAGAGCGTATGAAAATTTATGAGATTTGCAATAGTAATGTTGAGAACATAGCAAAATTGATGGCTAAGATTAAGCCAGAGTTTTGGAGTTTTGAAGGTGCATTGAATCAGCTGTCTTCTGGTCAAGGTTGGTACATGGGTAATGATAAATATTCTCCTGACGGTTGGATTCTATGTAAGGAATACAGGCTTTATAAAGTTTTGGAGATTGAATGTATTGGTTACAGTGATGATGGAAAGTTTGATGTTTCATCATCTCTTAATCCACTGATTAGCCATATAGAAGAATGGGCTATGAAGAATAATTTGGATAAGCTAAGATTCATAATAAGTAGCAGAGGAATGTCCTGTCATATGCGTGAATTGGATCAAATTTGGAAAGAATTAAGGGACTTGGAGGCAATTGACAGAGAAGAATTTAATTGGTACCTAGATTTAGGATTCAAGCCTTCAGGAATCATACCTAATTCATATGGAAGAGGATTTCATGGGATTGAGTTGATTCTTGAGATTGTCTAGAGTTGTCATGAATTACATCGACTAGCAGCATGTTGACAACATGGACAGGGAATGAGAAGGATGTCCATGCGTCAAATTAGTAATGTTATATATGAAATTGTGACCTCATTTCAGAGGGTGACATGGTACGACTGATTGGTATAAAACCATGAAAAAAATTGTAGAAACAGATTATTTACGCGCAATTGCAATAGAGGCCATGAATTGGGATTATGAGGATTTATCGGTAGAAGAATTTTTAGAAGAAGCGTTTGAGCGAGCAAAAAGGTTGGAAGCGTTAAAACAGAAATAAAAAATAGTAATGATGATAATTTAAGAGGTATCATTTTTGTGCCTTGTATATATCAAGTAAATTAAATTTTTCTAATTCACCTATGATTTCTGGAAGGATTAAACCATTTAAATTAGAAGATAATATTAGAAGAAGATTAGGTATAAGCATAAAATGTAAAAAAACAAAGATGGTCTTAGCTTTCGGTCTATATTTATTAAAAGACTGTTTTAAAGGGAGCAATTTTGGAAATGTTTTTGAAACTTCGAATTGCAATGTATGGAGAATTGGTAATTCCAATAAATATACTTATAGCTGTAATTAGTTTAGGGACTTTGGTTTATCAACTATTATAAGGTGTCAATATCTACATCATCTAATAACATGTTCACGGAATATATAGTATAATCTATATAATAATAAAAGGTTACTGCGTCTAACAATGTATTTGCGTTTGTTCGGGAAGGTATTTATCTCGGGTAAGCCCTCACACACCTAACCACCTAAGCCAGTCATCGTATTAGCTCTTATTTAGGGCATGAGCGATCACTTCTAAGACGCTGAGACATCGTAAATATGAAAACGATAGAAGAAACTAAATACTATTAAAGAGGTCTGAGTGATTGCTTTAGGGAAAGGAGGATCGAAATGGAGTTTATAGGTATTTGTTTAATTACCAAAGATGTAATGGCTTTAACTAAGTTTTATGGTAAAATACTTAATGTAGGATTTGAAGGAGATTCATTTCATACAGATATTAAGACACAAGGTGCTAATATTTCAATATTTTCAATTAATGGAATGGAAGATATGGCTTCTAACTCAATGGATGGAGCTGGTTATGGTAGTATGACAATTAGTTTTAAAGTTGATAATGTTGATGAGGAATATGAAAGAATTAAGGAGTTAGGAGTACAATTTGTTAAGCTTCCTCAAACACATCCATGGGGAAGTAGGTCATTTTGGTTTAGAGATCTTGATGGTAATATCGTTAATTTTGTAAGTTTTATGGAGTAATTAAAGATTTGAATCTATTTTATATTATAGATTATGGGGAGGTTCTTCATGATAATATGGATAAATGGTGCATTTGGATGTGGAAAAACAAGTGTGTCCAATGAATTAAATAAACGCTTAGAAAACTCATATATTTATGATCCTGAAGAAGTAGGTTTTTTTATTAGAAAAAATATTCCTACAGACTTAAAGAATAATGATTTTCAAGATTTTACTCTTTGGAGGGAATTTAATTATAGTATGCTGTCATTCATTAGCACAAATTTTAAAGGGACAATTATTGTACCTATGACGATTATAAATGAACAGTATTTTGACGAAATTGTAGGTAAACTAAAATCAGATGGATTAGTAGTTAAGCATTTTACATTGCTTGCTAGTAGAGATACTTTATTGGATAGGTTAAATCGTCGTGGTGATGGAGAAAACTCGTGGGTAAACAATCGAATTGATAGGTGCATTCAATGCCTAGATAGCGAATATTTTAAGGAACATATAATAACTGATGATAAAACAATTGAAGAAATAGCTGAGATAATAGCAAATTCTTGTAGTTTAAATTTACTATCTCAAAGATATGACTTAAATGAAGATGTTATATCATGATAGTAGTTATGACTATTAATTTCTAAAAGGTTAAATAAGTTCGTAGGTAGATAAAGTATCACAAAAAGAAGTTCATTTTAACACTGAAACTGTAGTAAGAAATAAAAAATACAAAGAGAAGAAAATATTAAGAAAACAAAGGAGAGGAACAAACTGAGAATAGAAACAGGTCGAATAATAATACGAGATTTTGAACGAAAAGATGCAGAGAACCTTTATAGGATTACTAGAGAGAAGAACATTTCTCGCTTTATGCCTGACTGGTCAGAAAATAGTAATTCACCAGAAGCATATTGGGGATATATTGACTGGCATCAAACCCAAAAAGATTCAAAAAATATTTATGAGAATAAAAGATATGCTATTGCATTACCTAATACAGATGAGATGATTGGGATGGTAGGCATGGGACTTGAAGATACATTGAATGAAGTTGAAGTAGCATATTTTATGTCTGAAAAATATCAAAGGAACGGATATACAAGAGATGCTATTAATGCATTAGTGGATTGGTGTTTTAAAGTATCAGATATTAAATACCTTATATTAACAATTGATTCTGCAAACATTCCATCATGTAACCTTGCAGAGAAGTGCGGTTTTGAGTTGTTTGAGAAGAGGATACCAATCGGACATGTACAACCAAACATGGAAAGTGATAGTTATTTCTATTACCGAAAATATCGCAAATTAACGTAGAATCGGACAACAGGTAAATATACTAATAAGTTAGTAACTCATTCTTTCGGGGGATTGCCCAGACATATATGTTTGGAATAAATACTCATGGTGCAGACTGGGATAGTGTAGAGGAAAAAAGAAAAATGAAATGAAAAGGAAGTTGAGAAACTTGCTAGGATAATTAAAGATAAAAGTATCAATGTAAAACCTTGTCTTAAGGTAAAAGGTTTATTCTATGTAATGAGATTTATGCAGAAAAAGTTTTAATTTCATCAAGCTGATGTTAAGTACTGGGAGTCATTTGGCTGGCTTGACAAAAAAAGACCATGGAAGAGTAAAAAACAAATTCTTGTAGTTAAAATAACTATCTATCTTCGGGGATCTATAAGGGGGACTAGAGTTGAATAAGTTAATACGTATAACTATAATAGTATTATCTATTTTTATTTCATATATGATATATAGAAGTTAATATAATGTTAAGCCAGAAGCGAAAGATATTGAAAGAGCAATTGGAGAATTTTTGAAAAGCAATGTAATAGTTAAAGAAATGATTAATATTGAGAATAAGATAGTTGTATATTATACATTTGGAGGTAATGATATTATTGGTTCAACAATATTACATAGAGGGATTAACTTTAAATATAGAATAAGAGATGCAGGATATAGTAAAAGAAATGTGATTTTGGCTGGACATTCATTTAATGTTAACGGAAAAAATATCTGGCTATTATGGGAACAAACTATGATTTAAGGATAAGTGAATTTAATATTGAAACATATTCAGGTGAAATATTTAACGCAAAAACTCAAGGTAAAAGAGAGTTATTAATGATTTTTGAAACAAAAGAGAAAACTTATATTAAAAATTATGTATTATATGATGAGAAAAGGAAAGATATTACTAAAGAAATGCTTTCGTATTTAACTACTAGTGAAGCTAGCGGTTCAGGAGTAGGTACAGAAGATTTATTATATGAGTTATGTTTTGGTGTCTTAATAATAGGATTTATTATATCTAGAATATTTAAAGATAACAGACGTTAGACCATATAGACTGCTTAAAATAAGACTTGCAACTGATAGTTGCGGATGTTCAAGGTCTATTAGCTAGAATGCAACCGGAGATAATGCTATACTGTGAGCATAAAAAAAGGAGGTTTTTTATATGAATTTAGGAGAAAAACTACAACAACTTAGAAAATCAAAGGGTATTTCACAAGAGAAATTGGCTGAAAAACTAAATGTTTCTACAATTTCAATCTATTTGGACAACAAAAGAAGTACTGTCAAGTGGATTCCCAGTTAATGTTATAGGTATATTAATTATCGCTACAGCTTGGGGATTTTTTGAGGGATTTAATTATGTAGTAATCAGCGATAAAGTTAATCAGAGGTGGGTAATGGCAATAAAAAGATAATAATGATGAACCTTTACTACGAAAATTCAAGGGCTGAGGGACACGTAAAGATTATATTTGGTAAGAGTTCTTTAATATTCCCGATAGACAGTATATTAGAGTTACTGGTATTAAAAGAAAAAAATATATGGAATATGGGCTCTAAGGTTAAGAAGAATAAAATCTATATTGCTTGAAATATTTAATAAGTACATATTGAGGAAGGAAATAATTATGATAAAAGTGTTTAAAAGTAACAAAAAGAAACAAAAAGAAACAACAAGTCATAGAATCATATAATCATTTACTAGAGTTATGGAATGTTGATTATCGAGAGGTAGATTTGAAAACTCAATTTGGGACAACACATTGTATTATATCAGGAAATAAGGCTAATCCACCATTATTAATGTTTCATGGTGTTGGTGATAATTCAGCTGTAATGTGGATTTTGAATATTCAAGAATTGTCTGAGCATTTTTATTGTATATCGGTTGATACACTAGGAGGTCCAGGTAAAAGTATACCAAACAAAAATTTTACCAAGAAAGAATTCAATCAAGTAGAATGGATTAATGATATAGTGAGGCAACTAGAAATAAGTAATATTAATATTTTAGGTATATCAAATGGTGCATATATGGCTTATAACTATTTAACATATGAAAGTAATACAATAAATAAAGTGGTTTGCCTAGAAGGTGGTATGGTAATTGGTAATCCTTATAAAAATATGATAAGAACAGTATTAATAATGTTTCCACATATTCTATTACCAAACAGAAGTAATATGATAGCTATATTGAAGAAATTAAGTTCACCTGAATCTAATTTTATCAATAATTGTCCTGACGTGGTAAATCACATGATTATGGTAATGAAATCCCATAATCAGAAAGCAATGTTTGCACATAATCTAGAAAAATATAAAAAAGAGAAAGAAATATTGGTAAGAGATAAACTATTATTTTTAATTGGCAATTATAAGGTAGATAATAAGAAGGAGTTTATAGATGTATTAGAAGATGGACGGTATAATTATAAGATTATTAAAGGTGCTGGACACGGCATAAACCATGAACAACCTAAAACAGTAAATAGTGAAATAATACAGTTTTTATTAAAAGATTCGGGAATATGAACCGAATAATAAGTAAGTACATTATTTTGATACATTAATTAGTTAGGGGAGAAATTATAATGAAAAAAATATTTATTATACTGAGCATCTTTCTTATTTTAGTTGCTTGGAAAGGGAATATCATAAAAACTGCTTCAGTAGAAGATAGCCCTTCAACAAATAGTAATATAGAAAAAGAGAAAGGCGAAGTAAATGAAACTAGTAATATAGAAAAGTCAATAGAAAAACCCATAGAAAACATAAATAGTGAATCTAGTAGTTTAAGTAAAAGGATAAATGATTACATTGAGAATAATTTAGATTCAGAGTATTTTGATGCTGAATTATGTAAAATGTATAGTCAAGTACTTCTTAGTGAAATGCCTTTTTCTTTTAAATTTATAGTAGCAGAATCTGAAAATGAATATTATCTAAATGATATATCCTACGATGAATATAAGTTTATACCTAATCATTTTAGCTTTATAGATATGAATAATGATAAGGTTCCAGAGATTGTGATTGAAGGAAGTATAGATAAATCAGCAGGATTTGTATTAGTTTTGAGAGAGTATGATGGAAGAGTAATTGGTCATGAGTTTAGCCATCGACAGATGAGTGATATTAAGAGAGATGGAACTTATCATGCCTCAGGCGGTGCAGCTTATAATGGTTATTATCAATTATCCTTTAATGAAGATTCATATTCACAGCATAATATCGTTCGAATGGATGCTGAAGAGGATTCAAACGGTAAACTCAAGACAATTTATTTTATATCTGAAAAACAGGTTGAAGAGAAGGCTTTCTGGGAATTATGGGAAGTTCAAAAAAATAAAGAAAAACCTATTTGGGTAGATTTTGAGTTGAAGAAAGAAGATGAATCAGAAATTAAGATTATGAATTAGACATAGTTCATAGCGGGAAATGATTAATTTGATTAAAATTAGGAGTATATATGAATGATTTAAGTTTCTACATAATTCTATTGGTTTCAATACCAATTTTAAATGTTTTTGCAATTCGTCGGCAAGAAAAAGTAATAAAAGCAGTAAATAAAAAGAGAAGATATGGAGTATTTTTAACCGCAGTTTTATTTAGTATTCCTTTGTTTTTATTTATTGTTATGTTCAATAATGTTGAAGTAATAAGTCTATTTGTAGCAATTGACATTAGGATAGTTACCATATTAATTTTCTTATTGTTAGTTATTATTTTTTTAATTTGCAATAAATTTTTATATGTAGTTGATAATTACAGTCGCTATGAAAAAGAGAAATCTTTTCGTAAGCAAAGTTTTAAAAATTGGAGTTATTATATTATTAAATTTCCTGCAAGCAGTATAAGAAATATGATGAAGATGCCTCCTGTTAGTAAATACTCAAAACCAGATCCTAAGTTATTTAAAGAGTATCATCTTAATAGTTTGAATACACCACCGGTACATATTCAATTTATATTAATACTAATTATTTATGTATTTACTAGTTTTGGCTTCTTTATATCAGATTATATTATGGGTGATTGGGCTGTGATTTATACTAATTTATATATACTACCATTTGTTCTTTTGATGACATTTATGAATGGTTTTATTTTTGGAATGATAAGATTTATGGAATATATTTTTAAGAAGAATATCAATGAAATAGTACAAGTTTTACTTTTTTGTATGATGTATGTTTTGGTGATTGATGGTATTTGGCTACTGATAAAATAAAAGTATATTTAGCATCAATTATAAAATAGAATCATGTGACACAAATTATAAAACAACAAAATACCAATTTATAAGGAGAGATGAAGTATGGGGTATTAGCTATACAAATACCAGAAGTTAGTAGTATGGCAATACAAAGAGCAGTTGAAGAAACAGCGATGAATGTGAAATGGAGTCATAGATTTAATAAAAGTTCGGAATTTAATTATGATAAGATGGATTATTACTACAGTATATGTGTTGAATTAAGTAAAGAAATTAATTTATGGGAAACAGATTATTATCATATTATGGATAATCATCAAAATATTATTGATTGGTATAAGTCCACGGGTATGAAGCCATATCTAGAAAAACTTGAATGTGAAGAAGATAGATTGAGTTTTGAAAAAGAAGTACTAGAAAGAATTATGAAGAGCTATAGAATACAACTTGATAGAAGAGTTTTATTTCCATTTAAACGTCTATTTTTCATAGTTTACAAATCTAACTAAAGTATATAAACTTAGTTGGAAACATAGGAAATACTATATGTCGTTAGATAAAAAATTATGTTTACCTAAGCCTTATTTAACTCAATGATGACGTTAGTACGTACATTTACTCTCAATGAATAAAGGCTATAAGGGGTAGGTAGAAGTTGGCATAAATGTATTTATAAATATCATTTAACAAATGAATTTCATTTAACTAAGTTTTAGCAAGTAAACAAAATTGTGCATAAAAAGTTGCTAATTAAAATTTTATATATAATATTCTTTAATTGAGGAGGGATTAATATGGATTGGCTAACAAAAATGAATTTGGCAATTGATTACATTGAAGAAAACTTAACACAAGATATAAATTTCAATGAAGTTGCTATGAGAGCTTGTTGTTCATCTTATAATTTCCAACGTATGTTTGCATTCATAACTGATATTTCATTGGCTGAATATATTAGACGAAGAAGAATGACACAAGCGGCATTGGAATTACAAAATTCCAACAGTAAAGTAATTGATGTAGCTATAAAATATGGATATGATTCCGCAACATCTTTTGCAAGAACTTTTAGAGCACTTCATGGATTAACTCCAACCCAATCAAAACAAGATGGTGTAAAATTGAAAGCCTATCCTAAAATTTCCTTTCAAATTTCAATTAAAGGAGATAAAGAAATGGATTACAGGATTGAAACCAAAGAGGCTTTTGAGATTTTCGGTATTGAAACAATAGTATCATTAACAGGAAAAAAAGGATATCTAAGTCCAGCAGAGCTCTGGCAAACATGTCAAAAAAATGGAGAGTATGATAGACTTCTTTCAAATGCAGGGGATTTGCCAACTTTTCTACCTCAAGACTTATGCAAAATACATGGGGCAGAATATTATCGTAAGACAGAAGAAAATACTTTCCCGTATATGCTATGTTCATTTGTATCAAAAAGCAGTAACACAAAGGGATATAAAACTATTCATATTCCTGCACAGACATATGTTGTTTTAGAATCACCAAAATTTAAATGGGGAGATGAATTCTTCAAAGTACTAACTACTTTGCAGAAAAGATTTTATAGTGAATGGTTACCAACAGCAAATTATGAAAGAGCTGATAGCGCAAATTTTGAGATTTATGGCGGTACAGAGAAATATGGATATATTGAACTGTGGTATCCTATCATCAAGAAATAATTATTATCACATCTACCTAACAGAGTTTATTATCAAGAGTGAGTTGAAATCATAATCAATACATCCATAACAACCACTAAAAAAGAACAAGGTGGATGTTATGGATGTATTAGAAGTAAAACGTATTATAGGTACTAAAGTTTAGCATAATGAGCAAAAGGTTAGGAAGGTAGGTAAGGTTCTATGTTTGAAAATAGTTATAATTATGATGAAGAGTTCATTAAGAGCAACATGATGGGTCCTAACTCAATGAGGATTATTTCAGAGTTGGCAGAATCATTAAAATTAGAAAAAGGAATGCGAGTACTTGACCTAGGATGTGGAAAAGGTTTAACTTCAATATATTTAGCTAAGGAATATGGTGTAACTGTTTATGCAACAGATTTATGGATTAGTGCAACAGATAATTTTGAAAGAATAAAAGCTATGCATTTGGAAGATAAAATAATACCAATACACGCAGATGCTTATAATTTACCGTACGCTAAAGAGTACTTTGATGTTGCAGTAAGTGTAGATGCATATCATTATTTTGGTTGTACAAAAGACTATTTAACAAATTACTTAGCTCCACTTGTAAAAAAAGATGGGCAAATTGCAGTAGCAATTCCTGGGATAATAAAAGAATTTACCAATGGAATACCAGAAGAATTAAATCCATACTTAACTGAAGATATGAATTTTCATTCTTGTGAATGGTGGTATAACCTATGGAGCAAATCGGAATTAGTTAGTATTGAAGATTGTACTGAAATGAATTGCTTAAAAGATGCATGGAATGACTGGCTTTCCACTGATAATATTTATGCTAAGGAAGATATTAAAATGTTAAATGCTGAAGGTGGTAATTATTTTAATTTGGTATCAATAATAGCTAGAAAGTTATAGATTAAAAGAAATAAAAATGAAGCATCTACTAATAAAACCTAAAAAAAACACATCATTGAAATAGAATTAATATAGAGGTTTAGATGGGTATTTCTTACATTGTAAAGAGTTTATAAATAAATTTGGTTAAACGGAGTAGATTATATGAAAAAAAATATTCTCACTGGTTGCTTATTAATAGTAATTTTAGGCTTAATACTTATTTATCATATCAAAGATAGGAATCTAAATGATTATGAAAAAGAAGAATTAGATAAAGAATGTATCGCAATTGAAGATGATGAAATTGAAAGATTAAATGATTATTTATCAATATTTGCAAGAGTTGAGCAACAATCTTTTGAACAAAATAATGTATCTGATGTTAATTTAATTACCTTCGGTTTATTTTATAACCTTTGGTATAATGATAAAGTAGATAGATATGTAACTGATGAACTAGTGAGCGAAACAAGCCTTAATTTCTTTGGTAAGTCAATAGGTAAGCACCAAAATATTGATGAATTAGTAGATTATGCTGATAATAAATATGATATATCTGAAATTCAAATGCCGGAATCATTTGGATTGTATAGTGAAGTTGATAATATACTAAATAACGGAGATGGAACATATACAATTTACTCAACAAACTATATTGAATATATATATGATGATTCAATTCATATTAAAAGCTATAATAGAAGTATTATAAAGAAGGTAGAAGAAAAATATATTTTGTTAGAATATATAAATTATAATAAATAGAAATTTATTTTAAGAAAATAAAGGATTTCTTTTTAGAGGGGAACACAGGTAATAGTGTAACGTTAGTTAATAATTAGATAGGTTATGGAAATACATTTTACTAATGTTTAAAGGAGGAAAAATGGGTACGTTTTGTTCAAATTTACAATTAAAAAGAAAAAAATTTATTGATACTGATACTGTTGTAGATGCAATTGGTGTAATGATGAAGAATTCAGGTTATGTTGAAGCTGAAGCATCTGATTTTGATAGGAAGATTACATTAATTGCACGACCAGATGCTAAATGGATGTCACTCTTTGATAGTAATCTTGATGCCTCAAATATTGAACTGTCAACAGATATGGCTATCTCTTTAGGTAAGGTAATTGATACGGAAATCCTTTGTATAAGTGTAATTGATAGTGACTACTTTAATATTGAATTATTTAGAGATGGGAAAATGAAAGCTAACATAACAAATTTAAATGAAATGAGTACTGTTAGTTATAAGAATATAAAGGCATGGATTAATTGTGGTGAAGAAATTGACAGTAAAACTATAAAATCAATTTTCAGTAAACACACAGTCTTTGTAGATGATAAGATTAGTGAATTTGTTAATATAGTTTCTATAGATAATTCATTATGCCTTCTAAGCCATAGGCATTTACAGGAGTTAGATTTGAATTCTGCAATTACATTATTTTTCAAGAATGTAAAAGAAGAGCAGGAAGATACGGAATTAGATCAGACTAAATTACAATTTGTAAGTTATTATATGGAGTATAAATCTAATATTGGTGATAATAAATCATATAAATTTACAGTAAAGAATCTTGGGAAATCATCAGTAGGTTTTCAGGTTATAATATGTGGTGAAGCCATCAATTCAGGTTTTATATCAGCTAGTGATTGTCAATTGAGTGTTGATGATATAAGTTTAAACAAGAAATTTTGGAAAGTTACATTACAAAACGGTACGAATGGTTATGTGTGTGATTTTTCGGACTTGGTTATTCCAGATAGTTGCAATATTGATTATCCACAAACCCAGAAGTACTTTAAGATACTAATCAAAAGTTATATTAGTGTTAATATAAGTTTTGAGAATCACCGTAAGTGTAATTCTGATATGTTTATATATTTTTTACCAATTAAGAATGCAAGAGAGGTACAAGTTGGAACAAATATGAAGGTAGAGATTATTTAACAACTAATATAAAAGAATGGAGATGAGGTGTTTTTTATGATACCTAAAGTAATATTAAGAGATTTAATTTTAGATGATTTAGAGGATAGATATAAGTGGTCTTTAGATAAGGAAGTTACAAAATATCTATCTATTCCAAACAAATATCCTCCATTCACTAGAGAAGAAACTAAGGTATGGATTAAAATGTGTATTGACAGAACTAATGGATATTTACAAAAAGCTATATTAACAGAAGATAATGTACATATTGGATGGGTAGATTTGAAAAATTTTGATGATGTTAATAGTAATGCAGAATTAGGAATAACAATTGGAAATAAAGAATTTTGGGGTAAGGGATATGGTGCTGCTGCTATAAAAGCTATGTTACAGATAGGTTTTGTAGAATTGAAACTTAATAAAATTTGGTTGCGTGTTGACTATGATAACGAAAATGCAATTAAATGTTATACTAGAATAGGTTTTATTAGTGAAGGGATTTTAAGAGAAGATAGATTTCGACATGGAGAGTATATTGATAGATTAAGATTTAGTATTTTACTAAAGGATCTTAAAGAGATACGTTACGATAGTCTAAAATAAATCTATTTATAAAAGTTTTATTGAATTAATACATAATGTGTATGAAGCAATAGTTTTGTATTCTATATAAAAAAATTGGAGATGATAAAATGGATAGTTTTAATCACCTTATAAATGCTATTATTCAGGTCATTGCATTTTCAATTATACCATTTATCTGGTGGATAATAAGTGATAGAAAAAATTCAACTTTTTTACATTGGTTAGGCTTTAGAAAAATTATAGTAAAAGATTATAAAAAATATATCCTATCAGTATTAGGTATGTTACTTCTTTCGTTTATAACAGTATTTTATATATTTCCTTTATATATTGATACTTCCAACAATGCAACATCACAGTTTGCAGGTAAAGGTTTTTCTGCTTTAATACCTGTTGTAATATACTCTTTTATACAGACAGGTTTATCTGAAGAAATATTTTTTAGAGGATTTCTAGCTAAAAGACTTATAAATAAATATGGATTTAGATTTGGAAATATTATTCAAGGATTATTATTTGGATTAATGCATGGAATATTCTTTTTTTGGATAGCTGGAGTAATGGGAACTATAATTATTATTGTTTTAACTGGTATGTCAGGATGGGTGAGTGGATGGATTAATGAAAAACAGTCAGGTGGTTCAATTATATCAAGTTGGGTGTTACATGGGTTAGGTAATTTTATTGCTTCTATCTCTGTAATGTTTAATATTATTTAACTGATTTCATTATTACATAATTGATTGATTCGTATTAACAATTTAATAAATACAATTGAAACAATTAGTTCTAGTATTATTAAATTAATAATCAAGCTAATACAAGCTATAAATTACCATTTACTAGGAGGTTTGAATATGTTACCAAAGGCTATTATATTTGATCTGGATGATACAATTTTATCATTAAAAGGTACTGCTAATGAGACGTGGCAATTAATGTGTGAGGAATATTCAAAAGTTAATGATAATGTTGATTCCAAAACGCTATATAAAACTATAACGGATATTAGACTCCAATATTGGAATGATAGAAAGAGCAATGATAAAGGTAGAAAAAATCAAAGGGAAGCGAGAAGAGAAATAATAGGTAATGTTTTCGGTAAGCTAAAATTGCCAAAAGAAGACATTATTCCAATTGTAGATACATTTTCAGAAAAGCGGCTTAAAGCGCTTAGATTTTTCCCAAAGGCACAAGAAACATTAGAAATTCTCATGAAAAATGGAATAAAACTAGCACTTATAACAAATGGAGAGGCTGAGATACAAAGATATAAAATAGAAAGATTTGGATTAGAAAAGTATTTTGATATTATACTGATTGAAACTGAAGTGGGATATGGAAAACCGGATATAAGAATATATAAGACTGTAATGGATTATATGAATGTTATGCCTAATGATACATGGTCTATAGGTGATAATCTTATTTGGGATGTTCAAGCACCACAGGAATTAGGAATTTATTCTATATGGAATGATTTTGAGGAGGTAGGGCTTCCAGAAGATACTATAATAGTACCTGATAGGATTATAACAAGAATTAATGATATAATAGAATAATTAACAATTTATTTTCCTTAGCTGCGTACACTTATTAGGTTTATTTAGACAAAACAAAGCAAGGTAGGATAGGAATTAACAATTTTATTTTAGTACAATTTATATTGGGAGGTGAATTAGATGAATTTTATTCAAAATTTACAAAGAGCAATCAACTATATGGAAGAGCATATATTAGAACCAATTACCTATGAAGATGTTGCAAAGCATATCTACGTGTCAAGTTACTATTTCCATAGAACATTTAGTTTAGTGACTGGTATTACAGCCAATGAGTATATCAGAAATAGAAGATTATCTATGGCGGGGCAGGAAATTTCTTTATCTGATGCAAAAGTAATTGATATTGCTTTAAAATATGGTTACAATTCGCCTGAGAGTTTTACAAAGGCATTTACTAGATTTCATGGTATTACGCCTAATGTGGCAAGGTGTGCAGGTATGAAATTAAAATCATTTAATCGCCTTCTCATTAAAATAAAATTGGAAGGTGGTACTGTTATGGATTACAGAATTGAAAAGAGAGAAGAATTTAAATTATTGGCTAAGATTAGAAAGTTTAGGAATGAATCAATTTCAGAAGAGGGGAATACTGAAATTCCAGACTTTTGGAAAGAATGTGGCGCCAATGGTATATTTGAGGTTTTGAAACAAAATACTAATGAGCACGATATCTATGGAGTTTGTGCACCTATATCAAAAGAAAGTAAATATTTTGATTATGGTATTGGTATGAAATTTAGTAGTGGTAATTTACCTGAAGGATATTCCATATGGGAGGTAAAACCTACATTATGGGCTGTATTTAAATGTATTGGTGAAACTGCGGATTGTATAGGGGAAACATGGAGTAAGATCTTTTCTGAGTTTCTTCCAGGTTCAGAATATAATATGATTGATGATACTGATTTTGAATTGTACTCACAAGATCTTGAGACAGATTGTTTTTGCGAAATATGGATTCCTATAGAGAAAAAGACAAATGCATAATAATTATTATTTGTAATTTTCAATACCAAATGAAATATATAGCAGTTGCAATTAATGAATGGGGAAAAGTTTATAAATCTCACCAGTTGAAAATAAACAGTTAATTTTAAGGGTTATATTTATAATAATACCATTATTAGGATTATTAATTGGACTTTATCTCCTTATTAATTAAAGTAAGTAAAAAGAAGTTTTTACAGGTCTAGTCAGAGACGTCGGGAGTATAAATCTGCGACCTCTAGTATTTGTGGAAATGTAGAATCTAGAAGTAATGAATTTAAGTTATGGTTGAGTACTTATGAATTCTACATTAGAATATAGGAAATTACTATAAAAGGTGCTTTAAGAATTAAGGATGTGAATGAGTATGAGAGAAGTAATTGCAAAAATAAATACTAATGATAAAAATCTCAATAAAATTTGGTTAGAGTATGCAAAAGCTTATAATTCTGGTCTAAAGAAACAAAGCAAAAAGTTAATGGATGATTTAATAGTATATTTAAAGAGGCTTGATAAAAATCTCTTGGAACTGTTTGTAGATTATTGTAGTGAGGCTAAATATGATAAGAATCCTGATTTAATAATTCAGTATCCACTTGTGAAAGAAGTTATTTTCCCTCATTTATTTGAGAAATCTCAACGAAAATCACCAATTCATATGCGATGGCTCTATATGTTTATGAGAACAGATAAGGTGTTTTATAAACTAGTTGTTAATGAATTTGGTAATCCATTTAAACTATTGTTGGAATCATATGACTTGGACCCTAATGATAGAATCACGATTGATACCATAGTGAAAGGATATATTAACGATTTATGGTATGGAAGCCATCATATTCCTGAGGGAGTAATTTATGAAAAAGACTATTGTTATGACTTTGCTGAGTGACTTTAAAGATTTTTTAGAACGAATACCTATAGAACTGAAACAAAAGTATAGTAGTGAGTATCAGTATTACTATAATCTTTATACAGATTGGTATACTTTTAAAGACTTAAATATAGATATTAGTTTTGTTGATTGGTGCAGCCAATCTAATAAAACATATGATTTCGTTAAGTCATATTATTACTAAAGTTGGAGCATTCTCTTAAGAGTAATATATTTATAGATTTGTTTTGAAATAGAGTAAGGAGAGAATAATATGGAAGGAATAGTTTTCATAGGAATACAAGCTAGTGGGAAAAGTAGCTTCTATAAACAATTATTTTTCAATACACATATGAGGCTAAATTTAGATATGCTAAAAACAAGAAATAGGGAAAGAATTCTTATTGATGCTTGTATAAGAGCAAAACAACCCTTAGTTATTGATAATACTAATCCAGCTGTTGCAGACAGAGAGAAGTATATATCAAAGTTAAAAGAAGGAAAATTTAAAGTTATTGGTTATTATTTTAAATCAACTCTCAATGATGCTATAATTCGTAATGAACTGAGGAAAGGAAAAGAAAAAATTCCCCAATTAGGTATCTTAAGTACATATAATAAGTTAGAACTACCTTCTTATAAAGAAGGTTTTGATAAATTATACTATGTATCTTTAAAAAATAATAAATATATAATTGAGGAGTGGAATGATGAAATTTAATGAAATAGATAAAAAAATGAGAATATATGAAACTTCCAAGGATTATAACGTTTTACCTGGTATATATATTGTAACTAGAATAGATGGAAGAAATTTTACTAGACTAACTAAAGAGATACATAAATTTCAAGCTCCTTTTGATTGTCAGTTTAGAGATTACATGATAGAAACAACTAAACATTTGATGACTTGTGGATTTAGAATTATATATGGTTTTACTCAAAGTGATGAAATTTCATTGCTATTTCACTTGGAAGATTCAACTTTTGGGAGAAAAGTAAGGAAAATAAATTCTATACTAGCTGGAGAAGCAAGCGCAAAGTTTACAAATCTATTAGGGGACATTGGATGTTTTGATTGTAGAGTATCGGAGTTACCAAATCTAGAAGCAGTAATTGATTATTTTCAATGGAGACAAGCAGATGCTCATAGAAATTCTCTTAATGCTCATTGTTATTGGACATTAAGGAGAAAAGGAATTTCAGCCATTGAAGCAACTAACTTTCTATCTAGTAAAACAGTAGCTAATAAAAATGAATTATTATATAATGAGGGAATTAACTATAATGATTTGCCTATATGGCAAAAGAGAGGTATAGGAATATATTGGGAAAAGTCTATTAAAAAAGGATATAATCCTATGAAAGATGAAGAAATTGAAACTACTAGGAGAAGTTTAAAAGTAGACCTTAACTTACCGTTAGGTAAAGAATATGATTTATTAATATCAAGTATAGTTAATGGTTAAGCCATCTTTCTTCTAATAAGATATATTCACGCTGTTGTGGTATCATGATTAAACCAATTCATAGATATTTAAACATGCAACCTAATAAAAAACACATTATTTAGTAAGGATGAATTTAAGTATGAATAGAGAACAATTCATATCCGGTCGCTACTTACTTAGACAAAAGGACTCTGATAGTCCAGTTAATTAAAACGATGGATAGCTTATGTTTCGTATAACAAGTATATTAATTTAACAGAAATATATATGAAAAGGAATACTTAAAATGAAAAATAAATTGGATGATTCTATATTTTGCACAATATGGTTCAAGAGAATAAAAAATGTATTTATAAGTATATTAGTTTTGTCAATAATTGTATTACTTATAATACCTATAATAATTATTGATCAAGTAAAGCAAAAAGTTACATATGAAGGAAACTTATCTGATCATCCATTACAACATATATATAATGCAAATGACTTTGACTTGGATGTTAATGAGATGAAGTTAACAACAGATGATGGGGTTAAAGTATGGGTATCAGAAGTGTTAACCCCTAATCCAAAAGGAATTATTATTTACTTAACAGGAATTAGACAACCATCGGTTACATATTTCTATGGCCATTGTAAATGGATGAAAGACGAGGGATATGCATCTATATTATTAGAAGTAAGAGGGCATGGAAATAGTGAAGGGGATGACATTTGTTTAGGTTATAAAGAGGTATCGGATGTTAAAGCAGTTATTGATTATATTAAAGAACAAGAAAAGTATGATAATATACCAATTATTGTTCAGGGAGTATCTATGGGCGGTGCCGTGGCAATTAATTCCTTTGGTTCATTAAAAGATATAGATGGGCTTATTGCTATGTCCGCTTACTCCAGTTTTGAAGATGTAGTCTATGACACAATGATAGAATATAATATTCCAGCTTTCATCTGTGAAATTGAAAGAAGCATAACAAGTTTTTATCTCACATTAGTTTTTGGCGATGAGTTTAAAGATATGAGGCCAATTAATCAGATAGGAAATATGGACGATAGACCAGCTCTTCTTATTGCATGTACTAGTGATTCTGAAGTACAAGCAAAGAATATGCATCGGTTGTTAACAGAAGCGTCAAGCAATTGTGAATGGTGGTTAAGAGATTCTTGGGAACATTTTATAATCAAGGATAGTGACTTCATCAATATGGAACAAGACAAAGAGTATTGTGATAGAATATTAAAATTTATATCAACTGTAACGAAGGGTAAAGTGAAAAATTAATTGTAAATATAGATATGACTTAATAAGTTTAATAGCGTATTAGACTTAGGATTTATGAAATCTTACAGGTGTCAACGGCACAAAAAACATACTGTGCATTGGAAT
Organism: Vallitalea maricola; assembly: GCF_036985595.1. Taxonomy (NCBI): domain Bacteria; kingdom Bacillati; phylum Bacillota; class Clostridia; order Lachnospirales; family Vallitaleaceae; genus Vallitalea; species Vallitalea maricola. The sequence goes on from NZ_BTPU01000076.1 coordinate 80,755, forward strand.
AAGAGATTTAATGCCAAATGAATATATGACTATTAAAAATGAAAATATATTGTTTATATGGATAAAATGTATAAGTTGAGAATAGGGTAAGTTATAAAAGAAATTGTTAGCAGACTTGAAGAAAATACCGATGGGATATTCTTATCGTGTGATGGTCTACCAAATGTAGAGAATATTTAAAAGTTTATGAAAACAAGTAATTAGTGTAGTATCATAACATATATTTCGATAAATAATTAATTGATTTTGACTAATAAATATTTTTATAATATAATCTTAGAAATATACTAAATTAATTGCTTGTCAAAAATAATAATTTAGATTTTTAAGGGGGATTTGTTGTGAAGTTAGTGTTTTTAATTGGTGACGCAGCTGTCGGAAAAATGACAGTAGGACAAGAACTTATGAAAATTACAGATTTACGTTTGTTCCATAATCATATGACTATCGAACCCGTTATTGAAGTATTCGGCTATTTTCAAGGGAAATCAATAAGTAGATTAAGAGAAATTATCTTTGAAGAATTTGCTGCATCAGATAATTACGGATTGATATTTACATATATGTGGGCTTTTGACCAAAAATCAGATTGGGATTACGTTGAGCATGTAACTAATATCTTTAGAAAGAATGGTGCTGACGTTTATTATGTGGAACTTGTTGCACCTCAAGAAATAAGATTGAAAAGAAATAATACTGAAAATCGCTTAAAACATAAGGCTTCAAAACGGGATATTGAAATATCTAATCAAAGACTAATCAATGATGATAATAAATATCGTTGTGTTAGTAATGATGGTGAAATTCAGTTTGACAACTATATTAAAATTGATAACTCCAATATTTCGGCAGAACTTGTTGCTAAAATGATAAAAGAACGGTTTAATTTATGATTTCAATGGGGAGGATTAGAGGAAATGAAGATTGGGAAATTAGTTTTTTTAACTTTAATAATAATCAGTATACTAACGGCATGTTCAAGTAACTTAGAGGATAATAAAATTGAATCAAGTAATAGTAGTATTGATTCTAATGATAGCGAAGATGTTGAAAGTAATTTAATAGATGAAAATAAAGGGTCAAGCGACAGTAGCATTGATTCAAATAATAAAGAAGAAGTTGCATCAAGTAGTTTAGTAGATGAAAAAAAAGAATCAAGTAATATTATTATTGAATCTTATGATAAGTTTTTTGAAAATTATGATGGTTGCTTTGTTATGTATGATGAGATATCATCAAACTATCTAATCTATAATAAAGAGCAAGTTGATGAACGTATATCTCCTTGCTCAACATTTAAGATTTTAAATTCACTTATCGGACTTGAAACAGGTGTTATTGAGGGTAAGGAACATGTGTATAAATGGGATGGAAAGAAATACCCTTTTGAATCATGGAATCAAGACCACACTTTAGCTAGTGCAATAGCTAATTCAGTAGTTTGGTACTATGAAAGACTAGCGTCTGAAGTAGGGGTAGAACAAATGCAAAAATATTTAGATATGCTAGATTATGGTAATAAGGATATATCAGGTGGAATAACTAAGTTTTGGTTAACATCATCTTTTGAAGTTAGTGCTCGAGAACAAGTAGATTTATTATATAATTTATATCATGATAATCTTACGTTTAGTAAAGAAAATATGGCTATAGTAAGGGACATAATTACATTGGAATCAACCGATGACTATATATTATCTGGAAAAACAGGGACAGCAGGTTATTCTAAGATTGGTTGGTTTGTTGGAACCATACAACGAGATGATAAAACATTTTATTTCGCCACCAATATTGTAGCAGATGATAATGCAACAGGATCAAAAGCTAAAGAGATTACTTTAGAGGTATTAAAGGATTTAGAGTTGTATTAAGAAAAACATATTATACTTGATATTCACGTTAATTAATTTGTAAATATTCTTTTATAACTATTATGAAGGGAGAAATTATTTACTGAAAAATATAATGGATTCATACCTCCATGTGGCATTTATTGTGGGGGATGGATATCTAAGAGAGAAAAATCCTTGCTTAGGAGCTGAAGAACACTGTAAGCATAGAAAGTGTAAAGGAATCTATGTATGTTGTAAAGAAAAAAAGAACCATAATTATTGTTATTAGTGTAACCATGTAATAGATAATAAAGATTCATTGTATATGAGCCATCGTGTACACTTATTTCCTATGGGATAAAAGGATAGATGAAGGAATTCATATAGAGTAAAAAATGAACTACAAGAAATTGATAATAATTTTATAATTAAACTTTATGTGATATCAAGTGATTAGTTAATAAGCTGGTTACATTTGAAAGGAGAATTAAAATCTTGTTATGAATGATAATAATATTAAGTACATACACACTAATATAATTGCGGATAATTGGAAGAAACTTGCAGAGTTTTATTGTGAAGTATTCAATTGCGAACCAGTTCTACCAGAAAGAGATCTGTCTGGTGAATGGATTGATAAACTGACAGAAATAGATGGTGTTAGAGTGACTGGTATACATTTACGTCTTCCTGGAAGTGAAGAGGGTCCAACACTTGAGATATTTGAGTATGAGCCAGAAAACAAGAACCAAAGAACACAATCAATTAATTGTAAGGGTTTCACTCATATTGCATTTCATGTTGATTCAGTTGAAGAAGTACTAGAAAATTTATTGGAGCATGGAGGATCTCAAATCGGAGAAATTGTAAAAAAGGATTATGATGGAACTGGATTACTAACCGTGGTGTATGCAAAAGATCCAGAAGGGAATTTTGTTGAAATTCAGAATTGGTCAAGGCAATAATTACTTATAGTATAAAGCAATGTAGTATGTTTATGGAAGGAGTTATAATGCAAAAAATAGCTATAATTTCAGATATACATGGTAATTTACCAGCTCTAGAATCAGTATTAAAAGATATTAAGAAACGATCAATTGAAAAAGTTATATGTTTAGGTGATTTGGTTGGCAAAGGTCCTAATTCTTTAGAAGTGATAGATATTTGCAAAGAAAAATGTGATACTATTATAGCAGGAAATTGGGACAAGTACTTAGCTAATAATGATAAAGCAGGAGATGTTAGTTGGTACAGGCAACAAATCGGAAAACAAAGATTAAATTATTTACGAGATTTACCTGAAGCTATAGGTTTTTATATAAGTGGAAGATATTTAAGACTTTTTCATGCTCATCCACATAATGTATTTAAGAGAATATTCAAAAATAGTTCAATTGAAGAAAAGGAAGAAATGTTTGATATTCCAAGGATAAAAAGTATAGAAACCGATAATATTAAGGTAGATATGGTAGGATATGGAGATATTCATAGCACATTCATTGAAACAATAGGTAAAGGTAGAATATTGTTTAACGTAGGAAGTGTTGGTAATCCATGTGATTACATTACAATGGCTTCATATGTTATTATGGAGGGTGAGCTGAATAATAAAATAAAATCAAATTTTTCAATTCAATTTCAAAGAGTATCCTATAATATAGAATTATCAATAGAACATGCAAGAAAAACTAATTTACCTAAGGTGGAATCGTACATAAGAGAATTAAAAACGGCTGTATATAGTAGATAAAAATAGGGGGTATGGATTATGGCTACATGGGGATTACATATAAGAATTGCTGAAGGATTATTAAATAGAGGTTACGATTTTGATGAAGAAAGTTTTTTAGTAGGAAATATAGGACCTGATTGTGGAATGCCTAACGAAGATTGGAGTAAGTTTGAACCTCCTACAGAAGTTTCACATTGGAGTGATAAAGGGAAAAAGAATATATTTGCAGATAAGTTCTATAATGCATATTTAGATAAGGAAGTGAATGATAGGAAAGAGAAGTCATTTCTATTCGGATACTATACCCATCTTTTAACCGATATTGAATTTAAGAAATTAGTTTCAAAGAAACAAAAGGAGGATGTTAATTACCAAAGGTTAAAAACAGATAAAAAATTTATATGGACAATAAAAGAAGATTGGTACGATTTGGATCATTTATATTTCAGGGATAATCCAGAAAGTATATTTTTTAGGATATTTCAAAATATTAAATGTTTCCCTGATTATTTAGACTATTATCCTAAAGGAGCAATAATACAAAGAATAAAATATATAACAGAATTCTATCAAAATCCATCAAAAAATTTAGATAGAGAATATAAATATTTAACTAAAGAAGAAATGAACAGTTTTTTAGATAAAACATTGGATTTTATAGATAATGATTTAAAATTGAAATTAATATAGGATGGTTAATGGACAACATAAATAACACAATATTACTGTATTCAATGTACATTACTAGAGTAGAAAAATGAGATGGGTGCGGTAGATTTTTAAGGGGTGTTAAAAATGAATAAGCAAGCAAAAGATATTCTTAGAAATAATAAGAAAGAAATAATTTACTTAGTACTTATAATTACAACGATATTTATTGTAAATCAAATTATCTATACAACAAATCAGAATCATTTAATAAATTATACGATAATAAAAACCATATATAATCTTATTAAGGGATTTATAAACCTATGGATATCTTTAATAATAGTCTATATAAGTATGCAAAATATTACAGATAAGACTGTAAATTTAAAAGAATTTATAATGGATTCATTAAGTGATATTAAGCAAATTTTATATGTATATGTCATTCAGTTTATTATCTTAATAATAGTCTCTTTGTTTACTATACCAATTATATCAACTATTATAGTACAGGCATTGTTGGTATTTGTATGGCAAGTTTACTTAATTGATAATAAAAGAAACTTGAGGTTTTTACCGTAAGTGTTTCAGTAGTATTTAGTAATATAAATAAGGTTATAAAGTATATAATGATGTATTTTGGGGTTCTCATTATGATGGCTCTAATAAATTTGCTTCCAATAAAAATGGAATATTTGGAGAAAGAATTTATTATAATGGTACAATATTTTGGAGTACTTATATTAAATTACCTGACCATAATGTTTACAATTATATATATGGAGATAAAAGAAAATAAGACCAAACAGTCAGTATAAGTTAGACAAGGAATGTAAATAGATAACTAGTATGTAATATGAATTAAACTACAGGAGGTAATAGATTGATGAAGGATTGTTTGATTTGTGACAGAATCAAGATGATAAAAGATAATACAAATCCATATTTTGTCGCAGAGGAACATAGTACAGAATTACATTTCTTAGAAAAGGACTTTAAGGAGAAGTTTTTGTATGAAATGAGTATTGTTGGTGAAGCAGTATATAATGCTTTTACACCCGAAAAATTAAATTACGAGTTGTTAGGTAATGGAGATGCTCATCTTCATTGGCATATATTTCCTAGAAGGAAAGATGATGGGGATGTTAGAGGATCAGTATGGTGGACTGATAAGAACAAAATGTATTCAGAAGAAACAAAGCCATCTATGGGAGAGTTAAAAAGATTTAAGGAACAACTATATAATGAACTGAAGAAACTAATTAATTTATAATTAGGAGGAATGAGAAATGCATAAACAATATATGGATATGCTTATATGCCCTTTATGTCATAATGAATTAGAATGGCAAATCAACGAGGATAATGAGGATAGGATAATTAATGCAAATATAAAGTGCTCATCATGTCAGGCAGAATATGAAGTTAGAGATGAGATTGCGGTATTTCTGACTACATCTTTATCTAGAAACGACTTATGGGAAAAGGGTGAAAGTGGGTTAGAAAAATATTTAAGAGAAAATCCAGATATTTATAAAAAATTAATGAATACGCCAGAGAATGAATTAAATGGTGCTGATTATTGGTTTAAAGCCTCTTACCTTGAAATGAAGAGAGATTTTATTACAAGTTCTAGAATGTTTGAAAGTGCTTTTCAAAAAATATACAATGACGATTATATTAACGGTTGGAAAGCCCAAATGGATTATATAGTAAAGGAAATAAAAGATAATGAACCCATTATAGATATTGCAAGTGGCAAAGGATACCTTATTGAAAAACTATTAAAGGAAACAAAAAATTATATTGTGGCAACAGATTTTAGTCCTACAATTCTTGCAAGGAATAAAGAGTATTATAAATTTAAAGGTTTATACGATAGATTGAGCTTAATAGCTTTTGATGCAAGAAGGACTCCTTTTAGAGACAATTCAATTGTAACAATGACTAGTAATATGGGAATTCAGAACATTGAACAACCAGGAGAATTAATAAGTGAGATGAATAGGATAACTAACAGAGAGTTCATGTGTGTGATGCAGCTTATAGATGAAGATGATGAGGTACATATAAATTTCTTTAATGATCTTGGAAGTATAGCTTATGCTACAAGAGCTAATGTTATTGAAACATATAAAAAATCAGGGTTGGATATTAAGATTTGTAATTCTTTTATAGCAGATATAAAACCAACGTCTGAAGGTGAAATCATAGAAGGGGCAAGAATAGATGGTTTTCCAATAGAAGATACTAAAATTGAATTTTGTGTAGTTAAGGCAAAAAAATAATTAGGGTATTCTTCTGCAATAATAATAAGAGAAAAATTTTGCATGGAGGATGAGATGCTTGGAAAATAAATACCAATTTGAAACAGAGCGCTTAGGATTTAGACGATGGAAAGAAGAAGATAAAATACCATTTGCTAAGATGAATGCAAACACTAAAGTAATGAAGTATTTTCCAAATATTTTAAGTAAAGAACAATCGGATGAGTTTGTTGATAAAATAACTAATCATTTTATCGAGCATGGTTACGGACTTTGGGCTGTTGAGATTAAAATAACACAAAAATTTATAGGATTCATAGGCTTTTATAATGCAATATTTGAATCCTATTT